>NZ_DBNGPQ010000066.1:0-19273 GCF_057122925.1 Umezawaea sp.
CCATCACCACCCTCAACAACCACCCCATCGCCATCACCACCAGCAGCGACCACACCGCACGGGTATGGAACCTCACCACCGGCACCCTGCTCCACACCCTCACCAGACACGAGAACTGGGTCACCGCGGTCGCCTGCACCACCCTCAACAACCACCCCATCGCCATCACCACCAGCGACGACCACACCGTGCGCGTCTGGAACCTCGCTTCGGGGCAAGAAATCGCTTGCTTCAGCATGAGCGGCGGGTTTATTGGCGGACTGTGCCTGGGCCCTTCACAGGAGATCGCCATTGCCGTTGGCTTGGATATCATCGTTATTGAAGAACAAGCAATGGGATAGATTCCCAACCTCAAGCGCCGCGAGAGAATGCAACCTCTAAAAGTTGACTTGACCTTCAAGTTCCGACATCGCCTACCTGCAATTCCACTTTTCCAATCAGCCAAGCTAGGGCCACTTTACCAAGCAGTTCACTCGACAATGAAATTCCATCGAGCGTCATAAATAGCTGAGCCACCCAGGTCGAGCGCCAATAACGACTGGACACCGACGATCGACCCGCACCGTCCGGCTGCGGCGCACACTGTCTCGGCGACCGGGCAGGCTAGGTCGGCTATCGCAGGTGACGTACACCCAACGAGGCCCGTAGAGCCGCCAACACGCTCGACACGATCAGTAAAATAGTGATCTTCACCACGCAAAACTCGACCGCGAGCCGGGCGGCGTCGTGACATCAAACGTGACACGAACCAGGGTCGACCAGAGGAATTCACGAGGTTCCTGGAAGCCTCAGTGAGAGTATAGTTGCAGGTAGAGACGGGTGATAGCTTCCAGGCCTTCCCTCCGGAGGCGGGACCGCAGGTTCGAATCCTGCTGAGAGCACCACCGCTTGACCTGCACGGTTACCCGAGTCTCTGGGCAACCTGGCCTGGCTCGTGACATCACACGCTGGCCACTGGCCTCATGTTCATGGCCAGGGGAGACGACAAGCGCGAGACAAGCAGCATCGACACGCTGCCCGGCGGCGCACTGCGCGCTCGTGTATGCGGGGAGCGACCCGATCTCGGGCAGGTGCCACTACCTGGTGGAAACGGTCCCTCCCGGCCCGAACGCCGCCGCCTGGGCCGAGAACGTCGTGCCGGGCTCATCAGCATTGAGCCGAGCCAAAACTTTCCCGAGGCCGAACAACCCGACAACCGTCACACGAACTCACCACAGCACTTCTGCGCTCGTGCCTGGTGGTGGAGTTGGTGCAGGCGCAAAGAGAGCCTGCACCAACTCCACCAACGTGTGCATCGCAGAACTCTAGGTTTTCGCCAGCGGATGCGGCTCCTCAGTCAGCGCGGCGAGCGCGGTCGCGACCTCCTGGATATCGGCACGCACGTAGGTCGTGGTCGCACCCGCGTCACCAGGACCGACATGCCCGGCAAACGCCCTGGTGACCGCATAGCTGAAATTGCGTTCCACCCACGTCAACGTGGTGTGGCGCAACCAGTGCGCGGTCACCATCTGCGTCGCCACCCACGGCAAATGCTTACCTAACCTCTCCCACAGGTAGTCGTAGCGCCGCTTGGAGATCGGGCTGCCGTTGGCGTGACGGAACAACGGACCACCGTGATCCCCGCCGCGCTTCTCCGCATGCGCCAGCAGATGCGCCATCAGCGTCGGTGACACCGGCTGCCAGCGGTGGGTGTCGGCCTTCTCGTGCAACAACACCAAGCACTGTTCCGGATCCAGATCCTTGCAGTGCAACGATAGAAGTCCCCCGCGACGGCACGCGGTCTCGATGTGGAACCGCAGCATCAGCGCGTCCAACGCCGGATCGTCCCCGGTTCGCGAGGCCACCTCGACCAGATCGGCCACCCGCTCGTCGGGCAGACCGTGTCGGGTGGAGGGTTTACGGCGCGGTTTGTCCACCTTCATCGCCGGGTTCTGCGCCTCGGTGAGGAGGCCGTCGGCGACCGCGTGCTTGTACAGACACCGCAACGCCGCGATCAGGTGCTCCACCGCGTTCCCGCCGCCCCGGCCGTTGCGACGTACCACCCGATTGGCCCGCACGTACTGAGCCAACGCGCCGATGTCGGACGGGGTGACCTCGTCCAGGCGCCTGCCGCCCCAGCGTTCCAGCGCCCGGTTCCAATACGGCCCGTAGACGCGCAGGGTTCCCGGACTCGTCACGTTCCGCACGATCGGCACATACTCGGCGAAGGTCGGCACGTACGCTCGCTCCACCGGCTCAGCCACCAGATCCGCAGCCGACACGCCCAGACTTTTGAGCAACAGCAGGGCCGCGTCGATGGTCGCGCGATCCGGCGTAGCGGCGCTCACGCGTCATCACCGCCGAACACCCTCGCGTGGTGAGCCAACACCAGTCGATCCAACGTGGTCGTGGTGTGCACCGCCAGCACACCCCGTTCCAGGTCCGCGACCAGCAGCACCCGGTCCCCCGGCGACAGTGCGCACCAGTGCCGCACGGGAGCGGGAACCACCGCCAACAGCCCAGGCGGCACTCGGAACAGGCCCTCCTCGTCAGGCCGGATCAGAACCACGTCCCGCACCAGCGCGACATCGAGATGCTCATCCGACCGCCAGCCCAGGGCACGCATCATCCGACGATCGCCGAACCGGCCGCCACGGTCGAGGGTGGCCATCCCGTAGAGCATCGGCCGTTCGTGCGGCAACGTCGCGAGCCGCGGCAACGGCAACCCGGAGATCTCCCCCGACCGGGCGATCGAGGCCACGGTGTCCCGCACCGGGTGGACCAGTGCAGGAATGATCGACTCGGCGGTCATACGCGACACCACCCAGGGTGGGCGATCGACGGCAACGTCTTCCAGGGCACCCGGAAGACTGCTCCGAGCACCCTGGAAGACGTGAAACTGACCCTGTAGGCTTGCGAAATTTCGCAGCTGTGAGTGACCGAGGGGGGACTTGAACCCCCACGCCCTTTCGGGCACTAGCACCTCAAGCTAGCGCGTCTGCCATTCCGCCACCCGGTCTTTCGGCTTTCGCCGTGGTGTGTGCATAGATTACATGATCGTTCCCAGAGACCAAAATCGGGGGGTGTCTGGGAGGTTCCAGGGAGTGGAAGCAGTGGTAGGAAGGCTGCGTGAGCAACTTGGATGAGGGTGCGGGGCTGCTGCTGGCGCAGGACGAGGTCGTGGGGCTGGCCAGCGAGTTGATTCGGATCGACAGCACGAACACCGGGGATCCGTCGACCGTGGTCGGGGAGCGGGCCGCTGCCGAGTGGGTGGCTGAGAAGCTGGCCGAGGTGGGGTACGAGACGACCTACGTCGAGTCCGGGGCGAAGGGGCGGGGGAACGTCATCGCCCGGCTGGCCGGGGCTGATCGGGAGCGGGGGGCGTTGCTCGTGCACGGTCACCTGGACGTGGTGCCCGCTGACCCGTCCGAGTGGTCTGTGCACCCGTTCTCCGGGGCTGTGCAGGACGGGTACGTGTGGGGGCGCGGGGCTGTCGACATGAAGGACATGGTCGCCATGTCGCTGGCCGTGGCGCGCCGGTTCAAACGAGATGGGATCGTGCCGCCCCGGGACATCGTGTTCGCTTTCCTGGCGGATGAGGAGGCCGGCGGGTTCTTCGGGGCGAAGTGGCTGGTGGAGAACCGGCCCGAGCTGTTCGAGGGGGTCACGGAGGCGATCAGCGAGGTCGGTGGGTTCTCGATCACGTTGAAGGACGACGCCCGCGCCTACCTGGTGGAGACCGCCGAGAAGGGGATCCGGTGGTTGACGCTGCGGGTGCGCGGGACCGCCGGGCACGGGTCGATGATCCACCGGGACAACGCGGTGGCGAAGTTGGCCGAGGCGGTGACGAAGCTGGGCAACCACCAGTTCCCGCTGGTGGTGCGGCCGTCGGTGCGGGAGTTCCTGGACGGGGTCACGGAGATCACCGGGTGGGACTTCCCCGAGGAGGACCTCGAAGGGGCGGTCGGGAAGCTCGGGGCGTTGTCGCGGATGATCGGGGCGACGTTGAGGGACACCGCCAACCCGACGATGTTGTCGGCGGGCTACAAGGCGAACGTGATCCCGTCGGTGGCGCAGGCCACTGTGGACTGCCGGATCCTGCCCGGTCGGGAGGAGGCGTTCGACCGGGAACTGGCGGAGCTGCTCGGGCCTGACGTGGAGCGCGAGTGGGTCGGGTTGCCGCCGGTGGAGACGACGTTCGACGGGGCGTTGGTGGACGCGATGGCCGCGTCGATCACGGCTGAGGACCCCGGTGCGCGGGTGCTGCCCTACATGTTGTCGGGTGGCACGGACGCGAAGTCGTTCCAGCGGCTGGGGATTCGGAACTTCGGGTTCGCGCCGTTGAAGCTGCCCGCGGACCTGGACTTCTCGGCCCTGTTCCACGGGGTGGACGAGCGGGTGCCGGTGGACGCGCTGAAGTTCGGTGTGCGGGTGTTGGAGCGGTTCCTGCGGAACTCGTGACGTCGAGCGGCCGGGGCGCGGATGTCGCGCTCCGGCCGGTCGTGACCGGGTCGCGCGGTGGTGTCAGAGGGCGAACTGGGCTTTGACGCCCGCGATGAAGGTGTCGTCGGTGCTGGCGCGGGCGTCGAGGGCGGCCTTGACGTCGTCTCCCGCGGTGTAGCGCAGCTGGTCGGTGCCGTCGGTGGCGGCGGTGACGATGACGTCGGCCACGAGGGAGGGTTGCGCCGCCGCGGTGAGGAAGTCCTGGAACCCCGCGATCACCTTCTGCACGATGGGCTGGTAGTCGGTCAGGGAGTCGTCGTTGGCGAAGTCGAGCGAGCGGCCCGTGAACTCGGTGGCGACGGCGCCGGGCTCGATGATCTTGACCTTGATGCCCAGCGGGGCCAGTTCGAAGTGCAGGGACTCCGAGATGCCTTCGACGGCGAACTTCGACCCGTGGTAGAGGCTGCCGAGGGGGAACGTCACCCGGCCGCCGATCGAGCTGATGTTGACGACGCAGCCCGACCCCTTGGCGCGCAGGTGCGGCAGGACCGCCTGGGTGGTGGCGAGCAGGCCGATCACGTTGGTGTCGAACTGCTGCCTGATGCGGGCGGCCGGGAACGCCTCGAGCGGCCCGTAGGCGCCGTAGCCCGCGTTGTTGACCAGGACGTCGATGCCGCCGAACCTGGCCGTGGTCGCGGCGACGGCCTCGTCGATCGACGTCTGGTCGGTGACGTCCAGGCGGGTGACGAGAACGTTGTCGAGTGCGGTCAGCTCCTGCTCGGCACGGGGGTCGCGCATGGTGGCGACCACGTTCCAGCTGCGGGCGTGGAACGCGAGGGCCGTGGCTCGGCCGATGCCCGAGGAGGTGCCGGTGATCAGAACGGTCTGGGACATCGTGGTTCTCGTTTCGGGTGGAGGGGTTCGTCTTGTTCTCCACCCTAGGAAGGGGAATCAGCGGCGGCAGTAGCGAGACGCGCCGTCCCGGTGGCCATGTGCGCCACCCGTTCCGCGCGGGTTCGGGCCGGTGTGCTGCCCGTCCAGGAGCGGTAGGCCCGGTAGAACGACTTGGGGTCGTCGTAGCCGAGCAGGAACGAGATCTGCTCGGTGGTGAGGTCGTCGTCGCGCAGGTACCGGTGCGCCAGCGTGGTCCTGGTGTCGGTGAGAACGGCCTGGAACGTGGTCCGCTCGCGCAGCAGCCTGCGTTGCAGCGTGCGGGTGCTGACGGCCAGCGAGCGGGCGACGCCCTGCATCGTGCCCTGGCCGGTGGGGAGGAGTTCCAGGAGCGCGGCGCGCACCCGGTCGGTGGTCGAGGCGTCGCGGTTGACCTCGGACAGCCGCTTGCGCAGTTCGGGTTCGAAGTACTGCCACATCAGCTCGTTGGCGGTGAGGAACGGCCGGTGGGCGTCGTCGGCCGCGAACGTGATCGCGGGCCGCGGTGCCTGCTCCACGTCGATGCCGAGGTAGTCGAGGAACGGTCGGGTGTCGTCGGGGACGTCGGGCACGGTGAGCCGGAGCGGACGCACGTCGTGGCGGGTGCCGATGCGCGCCATCGCCACCCAGAACACGAGTTCGGCGATCACGAGGACGGGTGGCGGGGTGTGGCCGTCGGGCCACAGGCAGGTCAGCGTCAGGTCTGTTCCACCAGTGGTCACGTCCAGGCGCAGGGGGCCGATGAGCGCCTTGTAGCCCGCAAGCCTGCGGGCCGCGGTGTCGAGGTCGCGGCTGCACAGCGCGGCGAACATGGGTGGGTTGAACACCTCCGGTGAGAGCGACCGGCCGATGCGCACGACGAGGTCCGGGCTGTCGGCCTCGGCTTCCAGCGCCTCCCAGAACGCGAAGTAGTCTCGCGATTCGAGGGTGACGGGCCCGTGGGCCAGCAGGTCCGCGGGCTGGCCCGCTCGTCGGAGCACGTTCGGCAGGGATATCCCGAGGTCGTGCAGCAGGGCACCCGCGGTCGTGTCGAGCGCGAACCTGTCCACGTCTGCTCTCCTGGTCGTGGTGGCGGTGGCGGTTCCACCGTATTCGCCGGAACGGGCGCGGAGGGGGCGGGCCGCGGAACGTCGCATCGAACGCTTTGGCTGTGGCGCACGTAGACACGTTCGTGGCCAACAAGGAGAACGACGGGGTACTGGCTCGGCGGTGTCGAGGCTCCGATCGCGGCGGGACGTCCGGTGTCCGCGGTGGCGGGGCGGCCAGATGAGACGACGTTCGTCGTCCCCCGGCGCGGCGGCTCTTCCCGCGGGTGGGGCCCGGTTCTGGCCTGTTCAGCCGGTCACGACGCCCGAAGAACTGCTCGCCGGAGCCGGTGCCGGGACGCCGGGTCCACGCCCGCGGACGTGTGGTCCACCCAGCGCGGGGGTACTCGTTCGCCGTGCGGGCGACGAGTGATCTTGGTCGGCTCCTGGTCGGGCGATCCGCGTCGGCGCGGTGCGGTGAACGCTCTCGGCGGTGTTCGGAGCGACCGAGTCCCACTACCGTAGACGTGGTGGAAGCGTTGGCCGAACGGCGCTCCGGGCCGGTCACCTCGACCGTGGCCGCTCACCCGGATCAGACGCCGCCAGACCGTGTCGACGTGATGAGCCACGGGTGCGCGGCGGTGGAGCCCGGCCCCTTCCCCGCGTCTTCTCGGACGTCCGCGCAGGTTGGCACCGCGGTGATCGGCGCGGGCGAGCACCGCCACCCCCTCCGGTGGCCCGGGTGCTGCCGCAGCACTGTCTTCCCTCCCCACGAGGCACGTCAAACAGGAGGTCATGTCCATGGGCGCGGTCCGCGACCTCGTGAACGAACTCAGGCGGCGTGGCGCGACGGTCCACGAGTGGCCCGGCTGGGACGGCCGGGGCAACTCCGGGGTGTCGCAGATCAGTCCGGTCGGCGCGGTCCTCCACCACACGGCGACCGGTTACGGCTCGGCGTTCCAGGCCCTCGTCACCGGGCGGCCCGACCTCCCCGGTGCTCTGTGCAACTTCTCGGGCAATTCGGACGGATCGTTCACGGTGATCGCCTCCGGCCTGGCCTACCACGCGGGCCGCGGCGCGGGCCCGTCCCTCGGCCCGCTCAGCCCGTACGCCGGGAACATGAACCGCTACACCGTCGGTCTGGAGATCGTCTACCCGGGCAACCAGCCCATGACCGACGCCCAGTGGCGGTCGATGATCCTGTTCGGCAGGGCCGTCGTCGACCTGTTCGCCGGGGGCGACCCGGAGCACGTCCGGGCCCACGCCGAGACGAACGGCCGCACGGGTGACGGCAAGTGGGACCCCGGCTTCGCCCCAGGGCAGACGATCGACATGGCGGCCGTGCGCCGCGACATCGGCAACTGGGATCCATCAACCCCTTCATCGGAGGATGACAACGTGGCTCTCATCAACACGACGATCCCCGCCCACGAGGGCGATGGTGACCGCAAGTGGTACTCCGTCGCCGTCCCGCCCGTCGAGGGATCGCTGAGCGTCCCGGTCAACGGTCAGGCGTGGGTCCACCTCCACGCGCCCAACAGCGAGGCGACGGTGGAGGTCTGGAGTTCGGCGTCGGGGTTCGGGACTCCCCTGGCGACCATCACCGTGAAGCCCGACGCCTACGTGTCCATCCAGCTCACTCCCGGCACCACCGGCCTGTCCTTCCGCTACCTGGAGGGGACGCAGGACGTGGCCGTCACCCTCGAGACCTACCGGCCCTGATCGCACTCGGCGGACCTGCTCAGGGCGTCGCCCCCGGCGGTCGGCGGACCGGTGGCACCGGGCTGCCGGCCGTCCACCCGGTCGATTAGCGTGCCTCGGTGCCGCGCGCTGGAGGGCGGGCTACCGCCGCGCGGGTCAGGAGGAACGCCGGCAGGGACAGGCCGAGGCCGAACCTGACGGCCCACGTGGTGGCCGGTTCTTCTTGGCGTTGCGGGGAAACGACGACCGAGACGGCGGTGCCCGCCCACCAGCCCACGAGCGGGCGGTGCCGGCGGGCTCCGGGTTCGCCGGGGTCTCTGCGGTCAGCACGTCGGGCCGGGGTGCGGTTGCCCTGCCGCCGGATGGTCTCCCCTGGTCAGAGGGGTCGCGTGCGGAATTGTCGGACCTCGCCTCTACCGTGCTCCCCAGTCGAACCGAACTGGGAGATGTGCCGTGCGCAGGTGGGAACTCGTTGCCGATGGCTCCGCGAAGTTCTGGGAGGTCGGGCGGAACGGCACAGGGGTGACCGTGCGCTACGGGCGGCTCGGTTCGGCGGGGCAGACCAAGGTCAAGGACTTCGCGTCGGACGCGCTCGCGGTGGCGCACGTGGACAAGCTCGTGGCGGAGAAGGTGAGGAAGGGGTACCGGGAGGTCGGTGGCGTGCCCGTGCCGGTCTCCGACGGGGGTGCGGCGGTCGCTGTCGCCGAGGACGGGGGTGCGGCGGTCGCTGCCACCGAGCGGCCGGACGAGTCGGCGTTCGTGGTGCCGCCGTCGTGGCGCGTCGCGGTCAAACCGGGGCGTGGGCAGGGTGGGCGGCGAGCGGTCAAGTCCGCTCGGGACGTCGAGGCCTTCCTGCGGTCCAAGTTGGAGCCGCGTCCCGACCGGTTGACCGCGCTGCTGGTGAACCCGGAGTCGGTGCCGGACCTCGTGGACGCGGCGCGGGCCTACCTGGACGGTCGTCCGACGCCGCTGGGGGCGGCGGTCGTGGGGGCGGCGCTGACCGACGAGGCGTCGCGGTACTACGGCAGGGAGGACATCGCCACCCTCGCGGACGCGTGGGTCGTCCGGCACGGGTTCGCGTTCGCGGCGCAGGCGGCGAGCGACCTCGGGCGGCTGCTCGTCTTCTGGTCGGGTCGGCGCAACCGCTCGACGGCGGCGGTGGGGTGGCGCACCGAGGACCGTCACACCTGGCCGTACGCCAACCGCCAGGTCGTGGAGCGGCTGCGGGTGTTGCTGGCCGGAGCGGCCGAGGCCGACTACCTGGCCGCGGTGGAGGCGTTGTCCACGCGGCGCGACGACCTGCTGACGCGGACGATCGCGGCGTTCCTGGCGCCGACCAGGGGCGAGTGGATCGACGAGCTGGTCACCGAGGTGCTGGCCGGGGGTTCCCTGGTGGAGGAGCACAGGCTGTTCCTCACGTCCCTGCGGACGGTCGAGCAGGTGCGGGCGGTGTTCGCCGTGGACGCGTACCGGTGGTGGGCCGCCGACAAGGACGTCCTGCCGACCGTGGTGTGCGCGGTCGGCTCGGGCATCGCCCCCGTCCTGGCCGGGCTGCTCGACGACGAGACGGGCGCGGAGCAGCGCAGGCTCGTGGTCGAGGCGCTCGCGTGGCTGCCGACCGACGAGGCGTTCAGGCTGCTGGTGGACCGGGTGGACGAGAAGTTCGTGCTGGCCGCCGTGGTCAGCGCGATCAAGCGGTACCCGGAGCGGGCGCTGCGGGTGTTGGCCGCCGTGAGCGGGTCGGCGACGGTGACGTCGTTGCTGGTCGGGCACGTGAGGGCCAACCCCGACCTCGTGGCGGCGGTGCTGCCGGGGTTGGACGAGGGTTCGCGGGCGGCGGTCGAGTCGGCGGTCGCGGACGAGGAGTCCGTGCCGGACGCACCCGCGGACCTGCTGCCGCGGGTGCTGGTCGCTCCTCCGTGGACGGTCGAGCGCGCGGCGGTGAAGCCGGTCGTCGTGGCCGGGCTGGAGTCGCCGACGACGCGGGAGGTCCGGTGGCAGCCGGGTGAGCGGGAGGTGTGGTCGGAGGCGTTCGGCGACTACTACTGGGCCGACGCGACGTTCCCCGAGTGGGCGGTCGCGGTCGCTCGGCTGCTGGCGGGCAACATCCCCCACCACATGCAGCCCGCGCTGGTGTTGAAGGCCCCCAAGGAGTTGCTGCGCCGCCACCTCGTGGACTGGCGGCCGGAGATGTGGTCGGCGATGGACTGGGCGAAGCCGTTCGTGGCCCGCTTCGAGGTCGACGCGCTCCCGGTCGCCCTGCGGATCGCGAGAGCGGATCCGACGGCGGGCGCGGAGGTGCTGCTGCCGTTCGCCGACGGCGAGGTCGCGTTGCTGATGGCGGACTGGTTGGCGCGGCTCAAGTCGGTGCACGCCGTCGCGGTCGCGTGGTTCCTGCGGCACCCGGAGGTCGCGGTGCGGGCGCTGCTGCCCGCCGCGCTGGCGAAGCCGGGCAAGGCGCGGCGGGAGGCCGAGGCCGCGCTGCGGCTGGTCGCGGCGCGCGGGCACGGCGACGTGGTGCGGCGGGTGGCGGCCGAGCACGGGGACCGGGTCGTGCGGGCGGCGGAGGCGCTGATCGCCGCCGACCCGCTGGACCACCTCCCGGCGAAGATGCCCGTGGTCGGTGACTGGGCGGATCCGGTGCTGCTCCCCCGGATCCTGCTGCGGGACCGGCGGAACGCGCTGCCCGTGGTGGCGGCCGGGCACGTGCTGGTGATGCTGGCGATGTCCAAGCCCGACGACGTGTACGCGGGTGTCGAGGTGGTGCGGGAGGTGTGCGACCCGGAGTCGCTGGCGCGGTTCGCGTGGGCGGCGTTCGAGGCGTGGCGGGCCAACGGGACACCGCCGAAGGACGGGTGGGTGCTGCCCGCGCAGGGGCTGGTCGGCGACGACGAGACCGTGCGGGCGCTGGCGCCGGTGATCCGGGCGTGGCCCGGTGAGGGCGGGCACTCCAAGGCGGTGGCCGGGCTCGGGGTGCTGGCGGCGATCGGCAGCGACGTGGCGCTGCTGCACCTCAACGGGATCGCGCAGAAGGCCCAGTTCGGCGGGTTGAAGACGCGGGCGCGGGAGAAGATCGAGGAGGTCGCCGCCGCGCTCGGGCTGACCGGGGACCAGCTGGCCGACCGGCTCGTGCCGGACTTCGGGCTGGACGACGCGGCGACGCTGGTGGTCGACTACGGGCCGCGGCGGTTCGTGGTCGGCTTCGACGAGCAGCTCAAGCCGTACATGGTGGACGGCGACGGCAAGCGGCGCAAGGACCTGCCGAAGCCGGGCGCGAAGGACGACCCGGAGTTGGCGCCCGCGGAGCACAAGCGGTTCGGGGTGTTGAAGAAGGACGTGCGCACCGTCGCGGCCGACCAGATCCGCCGGTTCGAGGCGGCGATGGTGCTGCGGCGGCGGTGGTCCGCCGCGGAGTTCCGGTCGTTGTTCGCCGAGCACCCGCTGCTGTGGCACGTCGTGCGGCGGCTGGTGTGGATCACCGAGGACGGGCGGGCGTTCCGGCTGGCCGAGGACCGCACGCTCGCCGACGTGCACGACGACGCGGTGGAACTGGCCGAGGACGCGGTCGTGGGGATCGCGCACCCGCTCGACCTGGGCGACTCGCTCGGTGGGTGGGCGGAGGTGTTCGCCGACTACGAGATCCTCCAGCCGTTCCCGCAGCTGGGCAGACCGGTCCACCGGCTGTCCGAGGACGAGCGGACGGCGTCGACGCTCAAGCGGTTCCAGAACACCACGGTCCCGGTCGGCAAGCTGCTCGGGCTGACCAACAGGGGGTGGCAGCGCGGCGAGCCGCAGGACGCGGGCATGGAGTGCTGGATCACCCGACCGGTGGCCGGTGGGACGGTCGTGGTCAACCTGAACCCCGGTATCGCGGTCGGTGTCGTCACGATGTTCGAGGACCAGGAGTTGACCGACGTCTGGCTCAACGACCGCGGCGGCGCGTGGCGGCGCGGCGGGTCGCGGACGTTCGGTGAACTCGACCCGATCACGGCGTCCGAAGTGCTGGCCGACCTGACCTCCCTGACGAACTGAGGAAGAACCGTTGTCCGACACCACGAAGGTCCAGCGGCCACCGGCCGAGGTCAGGTTCGCCGACGAGTTGGCGCGGCTGCGCGAGAGCGACACCGCGCACCGGCCGCCGGGGTGGGCGCTGAGCCTGCAAGGGGCTCGGCGGTTCATCGTCGGTGACGAGCGGGAGGGAATCACGCGCAAGTTCGTCGGCGACCCGTCGCTGATCGACCGGGCGCTGGTGACGTTGGCGACCAGTCGCGGGTTGATGCTGGTCGGTGAGCCGGGCACGGCGAAGTCGCTGCTGTCGGAGCTGATCGCGGCGGCGGTGTGCGGGGAGTCGACGCTGACGATCCAGGGGGGCGCGGCGACGACCGAGGACCAGATCAAGTACTCGTGGAACTACGCGCTGCTGGTCGCGGAGGGGCCGTCGCCGCGGTCGCTGGTGCCCGCACCGATGCTGCGGGGCATGGCCGAGGGGAAGGTCGTGCGGTTCGAGGAGATCACCCGGTGCCCGCTGGAGGTGCAGGACAGCCTGCTGTCGCTGCTGTCCGAGCGGGTGGTGGCGATCCCGGAGCTGCCGGGGTCGGACGGGATGGTGTTCGCCAACGACGGGTTCACCGTCATCGCGACGGCCAACACGCGCGACCGAGGGGTCAACGAGATGAGCGCGGCGCTCAAGCGGCGGTTCAACTTCGAGACGGTGTTCCCGATCGCCGACTTCGGCACCGAGCTGGACCTGGTGGAGCAGGAGGCGCGGACGCTGCTGGAGCGGTCCGGGGTCGGGGTGCAGCCGCGGCGGGACGTGCTGGAGGTGCTGGTGACGACGTTCCGGGAGCTGCGGGACGGGGTGACGTCGTCGGGGCAGCCGATGGACCGGATGTCGACGGTGATGAGCACGGCTGAGGCGGTGTCGGTGGCGCACGCGGTCGGGTTGCGCGGGTGGTTCCTGCGGGGTGAGGCCGGTACTCCAGCGGACCTGGTGGAGTGCCTGGCGGGGACGGCGGCCAAGGACAACGCGGACGACCTGGCCAGGTTGCGGCGCTACCTGGAGCAGCAGGCGTCGAAGCGGCGCGGTGAGCAGTGGCAGGCGCTGCACCGGGCTCGTCACCTGCTGCCCGGCTGATGGCGACGACGTTCATCGGGGTTCGGCACCACAGTCCGGCGTGCGCCGGGCTGGTGGCGTCGACGATCTCACGGCTGCGGCCCGCGCACGTGCTGATCGAGGGGCCGGTCGACATGAACGGTCGGCTCGACGAGCTGCTGCTCGGCCACGAGCTACCGGTCGCGGTCTACACCTACTACCGCGACGGGGAGCGGTCGCACGCGTCGTGGACGCCGTTCTGCGACTACTCCCCCGAGTGGGTCGCGCTGCGCGCGGGCCGGGAGTGCGGGGCGCAGGTGCGGTTCATCGACCTGCCCGCGTGGCACCCGGCGTTCGCGGGGCGCGGCAACCGGTACGCCGACGCGGAGGCGCGGTACACCGAGGTGACGGGGAGGTTGTGCCGGGAGTTCGCGGTGGACAACGTCGACACGCTGTGGGACCACCTGTTCGAGGTGGAGCCCGCGGACGGGGTGGCGGAGCGGTTGACGGCGTACTTCGACCTGCTGCGCGGTGAGGCGACGACCGAGCACGCGGACGTGGAGCGCGAGGCGTACATGGCGTCGTGGATCCGGGCGGCGCAGGCCGACGCGGGTGATCGGCCGGTGGTCGTGGTGACGGGTGGGTTCCACACGCCCGCGCTGCGGGCGATGACCGCGGGGCGATCCGGGTCGGCGGGTCAGGGCTCGCCGGTGGTCCAGGGCTCGCCGGCGGGCCAGGGCTCGCCGGCGGGCCAGGGGTGGCCGGAGGGAGCGGGGCAGGACTGGCGGGAGTCTGCGGGGCAGGGCTGGCCGGAGGGCGCGGGCTGGGACCGGTGGAAGTCCGCGGAACAGGACTGGCAAGAGCCTGCGGAACACGGGTGGCCGGAGGGAACAGGCCGAGACCGGCGGAAGTCCGCAGGCCAGGAGCGGCCGGAGGGGGCGGAGCGGGACCGGCGGGAATCCGAGGGCCGGGAGCCGCCCGAGGGAACGGGCCCAGACCACCGGGAATCTGCCGGGTCTGGGTGGTCGGGGCCGGAGGGGCAGGACTGGCAGGAGGCAGCGGGGCAGGGGTGGCGGGAGGCAGCGGGGCAGGGCTGGCCTGAGGTGCCGCGGCCTCCGGAGGAGGCGGTGGGGGCGAGTTATCTGGTGCCGTACTCGTTCCGGCGGTTGGACGCGTTCACCGGCTACCAGTCGGGGATGCCGTCGCCGGAGTACTACCAGCACCTGTGGACCGACGGGGTGGCCGGTGCGGGGGTGGCGCTGGTGGAGTCGGTGGTGGGGCGGTTGCGGCGGCGCAACCAGCCGGTGTCCACCGCTGACCTGATCGCGGCGCGGACGCTCGCGGACGGGTTGGCGCGGCTGCGCGGGCACGCGCACCCGTCGCGGACGGACGTGCTGGACGGGTTGGTCGGCGCGCTGGTGTCGGAGGACCTGTCGCAGCCGCCGCCGTGGACGGTGCGGGGGCCGCTGCGGCCGGGTGCGCACCCGGCGGTGGTGGAGATGGTGGCGGCGCTCAGCGGTGACCGGGTGGGGCGGTTGCACTCGGCGACGCCTTCTCCCCCGCTGGTCGCGGCCGTGACGGCGGAGCTGGCCGCGGTGGGGCTGGACGGCGCGGGTGAGGTCGCGGTCGACCTGACCGGCGACCTCGGGTTGCGGCGCAGTCGCGTGCTGCACCGGTTGCGGGTGCTGGGGGTCGCGGGGTTCCAGCGGTTGTCCGGGCCCAGAGGTGGGGGTGATCCGGTCTACACCGAGCGGTGGCGGCTGACGCCGTCCGACGGCAGGCTGCCCGCGCTGATCGAGGCGGCGGCGTACGGGGCGACGCTGGACGAGGCCGCGGCCGGGGTGCTGCACGAGCGGGTGCCGGACGCGGAGGTCGACGAGCTGGCGGCGGTGCTGTTCGACGCGGCGCTGTGCGGGATCACGGCGCTGGGCGACGGTGTGGTGTCGGCGTTGCGGGCTCGGGTGGCGGCGGTGTCGGACGTGGCGGCACTCGGTCGGGTGCTGGCGACCGTCGTGGGGCTGTGGCGCTACGACGGGCTGTTCGGGACGGCGGGCAGTCCGGTGCTGGGCGCGGTGATCAGCGGTGCGGTGACGCGGCTGCTGTGGCTGGTGGAGGGGCTGCACGGCGGGGCGGGTCCCGCTGACCGCAGGCGGTTGCTGGCGGTGGCCGCGACCAGGGACGCGGTGCTGCACGCCGACGCGGTGCTGGAGACCGGGCGGGACGCGGCGGTAGCGGTGCTGCGGCGGGTCAGCGCCGACCCGCAGGGGCCGCCGGACCTGCGCGGTGCGGCGTTCGGGTTCTGCTGGTCGCTGGGTGACGGCGGCGACGTGGAACGGGCCGTGCGGGGCATGTCCGGGCCGAGGACGATCGGTGACTGGCTGGCGGGGCTGTTCGCGGTGGCCCGCGAGGAGGTGCTGTCCGCCGACGCCGTGGTCGGGCTGTTGGACGAACTCGTGCACGCGTTGTCCGAAGAGGACTTCCTGATCGCGCTTCCCGCGTTGCGGCAGGCGTTCGCGTTCTTCCCGCCGTCGGAGCGGGAGACGATCGCGAAACGGGTGCTGGTGGCGCGGGGCGAGGGCGGGGCCGTCGGGTCGCTGCGGCTCGACGTGGACCCGGCGGTGGTGGCGGCCGGGATGGCGTTGGAGGCCAAGGTCGACGCGGTGCTCGCGCGGGAGGGGTTGGCATGACCGGGATGGAGCGGTGGCGGCTGATCCTCGGAGAGCCCGCCGGGCCGCACTGCGGCGCGCTGGAGGGTCCCGCGGCGGGTCGGGACGCGGCGCTGGAGTGGCTCTACGGTCGGGAGGCAGACCGGGAGGACCGCGATGTGCGGCGCGGCGGGCAGGGTGGTTCGGTGCTGACGACCGTGACCTGGCTGGACGACGTGCACCGGCTGTTCCCGAAGGAGACGATCGAGCGGCTGGAGCACGACGCAGTCGAGCGCTACGACATCACCGAGATCGTCACCGACCCGGAGGTGCTGGCGCGGGTCGAGCCGAACGCGGCGCTGCTGCGGGCCGTGCTGCGCACCAAGCACCTGATGAACCCCGAGGTGCTGGCGATGGCCCGGCGCATCGTGGAGGCCGTGGTCGCGGAGATGGTGCGCAAGCTGGCCAAGGAGGTGCGGCAGGCGCTCAGCGGCACGCGGTCGCGGCGGCCGAGCACGTTCAAGCAGGCCCGCAACTTCGACTTCCGGCGGACGATCCGGGCGAACCTGGCGCACTACGACCCCGTGCGGCGGCGGGTGTCCATCGAGAAGCCGATGTTCTCCTCGCGCACGCGGCGGCACCTGGAGCAGTGGCAGCTGATCCTGGTGGTGGACCAGTCCGGGTCGATGGCGGGGTCGGTGATCCACTCGGCGGTGTCGGCGTCGTGCCTGTGGGGTCTGCCCGGTCTCAAGACGCACCTGATCGCGTTCGACACGTCGGTGGTGGACCTGACCTCGGACGTGACGGACCCGGTCGAGCTGCTGATGAAGGTGCAGCTCGGTGGTGGCACGGACATCGCGAAGGCCGTCGCCTACGCCGACGGGCTGGTCGAGAACCCGAGGCGGGCGATCGTCGTGGTGATCTCCGACTTCTACGAGGGCGGGGATCCGAACCGGTTGGTGCGCACCGTGCGCAAGCTCGTCGAGCAGGGGTCCGAGGTGCTGGGGCTCGCGGCGCTCGACGAGGACGCGAACCCCGACTACGACAGGGATCTGGCGCAGCGGTTGGCGGACGTGGGCGCGCACGTGGGGGCGATGACGCCGGGTCGGCTGGCCGAGTTCGTCGCGGAGAGGATCGGCTGATGCGGGACGACCTGCTCGCGTTGACACCGGAGGCGTTGACGGCGCTGGCCAACCGGGGTCTGGTGAAGCGCGCGACGAAGGACCTGGACGCGGGCGCTGGGCCGGTCGTCGAGGTCGAGGGCGACGCGGTGCGCGGTCGGTTCCCCGACGGGGTGGAGGTCGAGCTGCCGGTCGGGGTCGCGCTCGGGGCGGCGCCGTGTTCGTGCGGTGCGCACGCGGTGTGCAGGCACCGGATCGCGGTGGTGCTGGCCTACCAGCGTCGGCACGAGGACGAGCCCGCGCCGGAGTTCACGGCGTGGTCGCCGGGTGCGATCGACGACGCGGCGCTCACCGCGCTGCTGGGCGCGCGGGGGTTCGCGGCGGCTCGGCGGTCGCACGCGGCAGGCTACCCGGTGCGGCTGCGCAGACCGACGGCGGCGGACCCGGCCGCGAGCGCTGAGCTGCCGTCGTGCACGGTGCGGTTCCTGGTGCCGGGTGAGCTGGGCTACGTGCACGCGGACGCGACCGCCGCGCGGCGGGACGAGTTCGTGGCGCACGCGGTGTGGGCGTTCCGCGAGGCCGATGAGCGCGGGCTGGTCGAGGACGTGGTGCGGTTCGACGTCGGTGGGGGCGCCGGGCCGGACCGGGCCGGGCTGGCGGGCGTGCTGGAGTTGGCCGACCGGGTGCTGCTCGACGGTGCGGCGCACGCCGACCCGGTGCTGGACGCCGGGCTGCGGCGGACCAGGGTCGAGCTGGGTGCTCGCGGTCTGCACTGGCCCGCGGCGGCGGTGGACGACCTGGTGGGTCAGTTGGAGGCCTATCGGGAGCGGTCGGCGCACTACCGGCCGGAGCGGTTCGCGGAACTGGTCGCGGAGCTGCACGCGCGGCACCGGGCGACCGGTGCGCGGTCGCAGGTGCTGGGCACGGACGTGCCCGCCGAGACGCCGATGAACCGGGTGCGGGTGACGGCGCTGGGGTGCCGGGTGCGCGGCACGGTCGAGGACCGGACGGTGGAGGTGTTCTTCGCCAGCGGTCCGACGACGCTGGTGCTGCGGCACCGCTGGGCGATCGGGGAGACCGAGTCGCCGACGGGGCACGACCTCGCGCCCCGTCGGGTCGCGGGCACGACGCTGGGTGCGCTGGCGGCGTCGAACGTCGTGTCCGAGTCGGCGTCGCGCAGCGCGAGCCAGGTGCTGAAGGTGTCGGCGGGGCGGGTGTCCAAGACGTCGATCACGCCGGTGGGGCGGTCGTGGGAGGGGTTGCCCGAGCCGGTGCTGGTCCGGTCGCTCGCGGCGGAGGCGGGTGCGTTGGAGCGGTTGCCGCCCCGGTTGGTGCGGGCGCGGGTGGAGGCCGAGCTGGTGCGGGTCGTGGCGGTCGCCGAGGTGCGGTCGGTCGGGTACTCCTCCGGTGCGCAGCGGTTGGACGCGGTGGTCGCGGACGAGTTCGGGACGACGGCGACGATCTCGGCGACCCACCGGGGTGTCGCTCCTGGTGCGCTGGACGCGTTGGCCGGGGCGTTGGAGTCCGGGCCGACGATGGTGAGCGGGTCGCTGCGGCGGGTCGGGGGTGTGGTCGTGATCGACCCGCTCGCGGTGCTGACGGATGCGGGTGTGGTGGTGCTCGACCTGGCTCCGGTGGGGGACGTCGGGATGGTGCCGGGGTATCGCGAACCCGAGTCGGACCTGATCGGGGACGCGGTGGACGAGGCGCTGGCGGTGTGCGCGGATGCGGCGCACCGGGGGTTGCGGCACGTCACGCCGAGTCTGCGCTCGCGGCTCGGGGACGCGGCGGCGGAGTTGCGGCGGGTGGGTTTGCACGGGAACGCCGCCGCCGTGGCGGCGCTTGGGGAGGAGGTGAGTGCGAGGACGTGGGTGGACGCGCAGGTGCGGTTGCTGACCACGCTGGAGTGCCGGTGACGGTTGGTTGTGGACGGGGTACGGCGGTGCCGGTCGGTTGAGGGGATTTCGGGGCAGAGTCCGGAGAGGGCTGGTGCTCGGTGGTGCCGGTCGGTTGGTTGCGGGTTCAGGAGGAGAGTTCAGGAGGAGGGGCAGGGAGAACTGCGGGCCTGGTTGTGGTGGTGATCGGCTTGGTGCGGGCGCGGGCGCGGGTTCGTGGCTGGTGACGGGTTCAGCGGTGGTGGGTGTCTGAACCGGGTCAGCGGTGGAGGGTGTCCGGGAGGCCGGGTCAGCGGTGGAGGGTGTCCGGGGAGCCGGGTCAGCGGTGGTGGGCTTTCCAGGCTTGTTCGGCGGCGTGGTAGCCGCTCATGCCGTGCACGCCCGCGCCTGGCGGGGTGGCGGCTGAGCACAGGTACATGCCTGGAACGCCGGTGTAGTAGGG
>NZ_DBNGPQ010000067.1:0-25177 GCF_057122925.1 Umezawaea sp.
CGACCAGTCCACGAACGGCGCCAACGCCCGCTCGCACTCCGCCATCCGCTCCGCGAACACCGCCGACGACTCCAGCAGCTCCACACCCATGCCGACCCACTGCGACCCCTGACCGGGGAACACGAACACCACCCGGCCGTCGGTCCTCGCCGTGCCGCTCACGACGCCCGACCCGAGACCGCCGCTGGCGATCGACTCGATCCCGGCCACCAGCTCGTCCCGCTCGCGGCCGACGACGACCGCGCGGTGCGCGAACGCCGTCCGCCCGGCGGCCAGCGACAGGCCGACGTCGGCGGTGCTCGCGGCACCGGACCAGTCGGCCAGGTTCCGCGCCTGCTCCCGCAGGCCGTCGGCGTCGCGCGCGGACAGCACCCACGGCAGCACACCGGCCGCGGGGGCGGGCTCGTCGGCCGCCGGGGGCTCCTCGATGATCACGTGCGCGTTGGTGCCGCTGATCCCGAACGACGACACGCCCGCGCGGCGGGGCCGGTCCGTGCGGGGCCAGGCCACCGGCTCGGCCAGCAGCGACACCGCCCCCGCCGACCAGTCCACCTCGGACGAGGGCTCGTCCACGTGCAGCGTGCGCGGCAGTTCCCCGTGCCGCAGGGCGAGCACCATCTTCAGCACGCCCGCGACACCCGCGGCGGCCTGGGTGTGCCCGATGTTCGACTTGACCGAGCCCAGCCACAGCGGGTCGCCCGCGCGGTCCCGGCCGTAGGTCGCGAGCAGCGCACCGGCCTCGATCGGGTCGCCGAGCCGGGTGCCGGTGCCGTGCGCCTCCACCGCGTCCACGTCGGACGCCGACAGCCCGGAGGCGGCCAGCGCCTGGCGGATCACGCGTTCCTGCGACGGGCCGTTCGGAGCGGTCAGCCCGTTGGACGCACCGTCCTGGTTGACCGCGCTGCCGCGCACCACCGCGAGGACCTGGTGGCCCATGCGCCGGGCGTCCGACAGCCGTTGCAGCAGCACGACGCCGACGCCCTCGGCGACGCCGAAGCCGTCCGCCCGGTCGCTGAACGCCTTGCTCCGGCCGTCGGCGGCGAGGCCGCCCTTCTGGCCGAACTCCAGCAGCCCGTCGGGGGCGGCCATGACCGTCGAGCCGCCCGCGAGGGCGAGCGTGCACTCACCGGCGCGCAGCGCCTGCGCCGCGAGGTGGATGGCCACCAGCGACGACGAGCACGCCGTGTCCACCGTGACCGCGGGGCCCTCGAACCCGAGGGCGTAGGAGATGCGGCCGGACGCGACGCTGCCGGAGTTGCCCGTGGCGACGAACCCGGCGGCGGCCTCGTCGGACCTGGCCACCAGCATCAGGTAGTCGTGGCTGCTCAGGCCGATGAACACACCGGTCGACGAGCCGCGCAGGCCCGCCGGGTCGATGCCCGCGCGCTCCAGCGCCTCCCACGAGGTCTCCAGCAACAGCCGCTGCTGCGGGTCCATCGTCAGCGCCTCGCGCGGCGAGATGCCGAAGAAGTCGGCGTCGAAACCCGCCGCGTCGGCCAGGAAGGCGCCCTCGGCGACCTGGTGGTCGGCCACCAGGTCGGAGCCCGCGTAGAGCGCGGCGAGGTCCCAGCCCCGGTCGGCGGGCGGCGGACCGACGGCGTCTCCCCCGGTGCTCAGGAGGTCCCACAGCTCGGCGGGGGTGCTCACGCCGCCGGGGTAGCGGCAGCCCATGCCGACGATGACCACCGGGTCGTCGCCCGTCACGACGGGGGCGACGGCGGTCGGCGCGCGCTCGGCCGTGCCCAGCGCGGTGGTGCGCAGGTGCGCGGCCAGCCGGATCGCCGACGGGTGGTCGAACACGAGCGTGGCGGGCAGGCGCAGACCGGTGGCGGCGGCGAGGCGGTTGCGCAGTTCGACGGCGGTCAGCGAGTCGACGCCGAGGTCCCGGAACGCCGTGTCGGCGGGCACCGAGTCGGCCGAGGGGTGGCCGAGCACGACGGCCACGTTCGTCCGGACCAGGTCGGTGAGCAGCCGGTCGGCCTCGGGCGTGGTCAGCGCGGCGAGCGTGCGCGCGAACGTGGACCCCTCCGCCGCGGCGGCACCGGTGCTGCGGCGGCGCTTCGCGGCGACCAGGCCGCGCAGCAGCGCGGGCACGTCGGCCTCCGCTCGGCCGGAGGTGTCGAGCGCGACGGCGACGACCAGCGCCTCGTCGAGCACGTCGCCCGCGTCCAGCAGGGCGAGGGCGTCGGCCGTGGACAGCGCTCCGACGCCGGAGCGGTGCATCCGGTCCAGACCGGACGCCGCGCCGCTGTCGCGCCACAGGCCCCAGGCGATCGAGCGCGCGGGCAGGCCGCGGGCGCGGCGGTGCTGCGCGAGGCCGTCGAGGAACGCGTTGGCCGCCGCGTAGTTGGCCTGGCCGGGGCTGCCGAACACCGACGCCCCGGAGGAGAACAGCACGAACGCGGCCAGGTCCAGGTGCGCGGTGAGGTCGTGCAGGTGCCGGGCGCCGTCGGCCTTCGCCCGCAGGGCGACGTCCAGCCGCTCCGGGGTGAGGTCGGTGAGCAGGCCGTCGTCGAGGACGGCCGCGGTGTGCACGACGGCGGTCAGCGGGCGCTCGACCCCGGCCAGCACGGAGGCCAGCGCGTCGCGGTCGGCGACGTCGCAGTCCGCGAGCACGACGTCCGCGCCCAGCGCGACCAGGTCGTCCCGCAGGCCGGTCGCGGCGGACGCGGTGCGCGAGAGCAGCAGCAGGTGCCGCACGCCGCGCTCGGCGACCAGGTGCCGGGCGACCTGCCCGGCGAGCGCCCCGGTGGCGCCGGTGACGAGCACCGTGCCCTCGGGGTCCCACGGCCGCGGCAGCCGCACGGCCACCTTGCCGACGTGCTTGGCCTGCCCGATGTGCCGCAGCGCGTCGGGCAGCCGGGTGATGTCCCAGGCCCGCAGCGGCAGCGGGCGCAGCGCGCCCGACCCGAACAGGGCGAGCAGCTCCAGCAGCATCTCCTGCGTCCGCTGGGGACCGGCCTCGCTGAGGCCGAACCCGCGGTAGCGGACGCCGGGGTGGGTCTCGGCGACCCGAGCGGCGTCGCGGACGTCGGTCATGCCCAGCTCGACGAACCGGCCGCCGCGCGGCAGCAGCCGCAGCGACGCGTCCACGAAGTCGCCCGCCAGGGCGTTGAGCACGACGTCCACGCCGCGCCCGTCGGTGGCGTCGTGGAAGCGCTGTTCGAACTCCAGGGTCCGCGACGACGCGAGGCGCGTCTCGTCCAGGCCGGTGGCGGTCCACTTCGCCGGGCTCGCCGTGCCGTAGACCTCGGCCCCGAGGTGCCGGGCGAGCTGCACCGCGGCCATGCCGACGCCACCCGCCGCGGCGTGGACGAGCACGGACTCGCCCGCGCTCAGCCCGGCGACGTCCACCAGGCCGTAGTAGGCGGTGAGGAACACCGCGGGCACCGCGGCGGCCTGCTCGAACGACCACGCCTCGGGCATCGGCGCGACCAGGCGCCGGTCGACCACCGCGGTGGTGCCGTAGGCGTGGAAGATGCCGAAGACCCGGTCACCGGGCCCCAGGTCGGTGACGCCCGGTCCGGTCTCCACGACCACGCCCGAGCCCTCGACGCCCAGCGGACCCGCCGCCTCGGCGGGCATCATGCCCAGCGCGTTGAGGGCGTCGCGGAAGTTCACGCCCGCCGCGCGCACCGAGATCAGCACCTCGCCCTCGGCGGGCGGGACGTCCGGCCGCGCCGTGACGGCCAGGCTCTCCAGGGTGCCGCGACCGGTGTGCTCGACCCGCCAGTTCTGCCGCTGCCCCGGCGGCACGAGTCGGCCGCCGGTCGCCGCGCGCACCAGGCGGGGCACCACCGCGGCGCCGCCGCGCAGCGCGAGCTGCGGTTCCGCCGAGCCCGCCACGGCGGCGGGCACCTCGGCGGCGTCGACGTCCAGCAGGCCGAACCGGCCGGGGTGCTCCGACTGCGCCGACCGCACCAGACCCCACAGCGGGGCCTGCTCCACGTCCACGTCGTCGTGGTCGCCGGTGGCCACGGCCCGGCGGGTCACCACGACCAGGCGGGCCGCGGAGAACCGGTCGTCGGCCAGCCACCCGCGCAGCACGCCGAGCACCCGCCCGAGCCGCTCGCGGACGTCGCCGCCCGCCGGGGCCAGCAGCACCACGTCGGGCACGTCCGCGACCTCGGCGAGGGCGGCGTACCGGGGCGCTCCCGCCACGGCGAGGCCGTCACCCACGACGGCGACCGAGCGGGTGTCGCCGGAGGACGCCGGGGACCACTCGACCCGGAACAGCGAGTCGCGCAGGACGGCGTCGCCCGTGGCGAGCTGGTCGGCCGAGAAGGGCCGGGCCACCAGGGCGTCGATCGACACGACGGGCGCGCCGGACTCGTCGACGGCGTGCAGGGCGACGGCCTCGGACCCGGCGGCGCTGATGCGCACCCGCAGCACCGTCGCGCCCACGGCGTGCAGCGACACGCCGGACCACGAGAAGGGCAGCCGGAAGCGGTCGTCGCCGTCGAAGAAGTCGCCGAACGCGGTCGCCTGCACGGCCGCGTCGAGCAGCGCCGGGTGCAGGCCGAACTCGTCCGCCTCGCCGACCAGGCCCTCGGGCAGGGCGACCTCGGCGAACACCTCGCCGCCGGACCGCCACGCCGCCCTCAGCCCGCGGAAGGCGGGCCCGTAGGCGTGGTCGGTGCCCTCGGCGCGGGCGTAGTGGGCGGCCACGTCCACCGGGGTGGCCCCCGGTGGCGGCCACGCGGTGAACGGGGCCGCCGGGACGGGCTCGTCGGGGACGAGGACGCCGGAGGCGTACCGGGTCCACGGCAGGTCGTCGGCCGCGTCGTCGGGCCGGGCGTGGACGTGCACCGCGCGCGCACCCGTGCCGTCGACGGCACCGGCCACGACCTGCACGGCCACACCGCCGCGCTCGGGCAGCAGCAGCGGCGCCTCCAGCACGAGCTCGTCGACCCGGCCGCAGCCGACCTGGTCACCCGCGCGGACGGCCAGTTCCAGGAACGCGGTGCCGGGCAGCAGCACCGTTCCCGCCAGGGCGTGGTCGGCGAGCCACTCGTGGGTGCCGGTGGACAGCCGTCCGGTGAGCAGCAGGCCCTCCTGCTCGGCCAGCACGAGCGCCGCGCCGAGCAGCGGGTGGTCGGCGGTGGCCTGACCGACGGAGCGGACGTCGCCCGACGTCCGGGCCGACTCCAGCCAGTAGCGCTTGCGCTGGAACGGGTAGGTGGGCAGCTCCACGTGCCTGCCGCCCGCGAGGACGCGCGTCCAGTCGACCGGGCCGCGGCGCACGTGCAGCTCCGCCAGGGACGTCAGGAACCGGTCCGCGCCGCCGTCGTCGCGGCGCAGCGAGCCGACGGCGACCGCGTCGCCACCAGCGTCCTCGGCGATCTCGACGAGCGCGGACACCAGGGCGGGGTGCGGGCTGCACTCGACGAACAGGTCGTGCCCGTCGGCGAGCAGCCTGCGCACCGCGCCGACGAAGTCGACGGGCAGGCGGGCGTTGCCGAACCAGTACTCGGCGTCCAGGGCGGTGCCGGGCACCGGCTCGGCGGTGACCGTGGAGTAGAACGGCACGTCGCCGTCGACCGGGCGCAGCGAGGACAGCGCGTCGAGCAGCGGGCCGCGCACCGGCTCGACCTGCGGGCTGTGGGTGGCCCCGCTGGCCGGGACGACCCTCGCCCGCTCCCCCGCGGCCTTCCAGCCCGCGACGAGTTCGGTGACGGCCTCGACCTCACCGGAGACGGACGTGGCGGTCGGGCCGTTGATGCCGGACACCACGACCCGGTCGCCCCACGCTTCCAGGTCCGCGCGCACGCGCTCGGCGGGCAGCGCGACGACGGCGATGACGCCCTTGCCGACCAGTTCGGCGGCGAGCAGCGTGCTGCGCAGCACCAGCATCCGGGCGGCGTCGGCGAGCGGCAGCGCGCCCGCGACCACGGCCGCGGCGACCTCGCCCTGCGAGTGCCCGACCACGGCCGCCGGTTCGACGCCGAGGGAGCGCCACAGCGCGGCCAGCGACACCATCACCGAGAACAGCACCGGCTGCACGATCGTGGTGTGGTCGAGCGTCGGCGCGCCGTCGGCCTCGTGCAGGACGTCGAGCACCGACCAGCCGGTGTGCGGGCGGAACGCCTCGTCGCACTCGCGCAGCCTGGCCGCGAACACCGGGTGGGCGGCGGCCAGGTCACGGCCCATGCCCACCCACTCGGAACCCTGGCCGGGGAACACGAACACCGGCCGGGCGCCACCGCGTCCCGCCCGGCCCGCCACGACGGCGGGATCGCCGTCGGCGACCGCGGCGAGCCCGCGCAGCAGGTCGTCCCGGTCCGAGCCGACCACCACGGCGCGGTGGTCGAACAGCGCCCGGCCGGTCGCGAGCGTGAAGGCGACGTCCGCCGGGGCCAGGTCCGGGTGCCGCTCCACGTGGGCTCGCAGGCCGTCCGCCTGGGCGCGCAGCGCGTCGGCGCCGCGGGCGGACAGCGGGAAGACCAGCGGGCCGGGGGTGGCGGCCTGGGCCCTGACCGGCTGGGGGAACTCCTCGATGATCACGTGGGCGTTGGTGCCGCTCACGCCGAACGACGACACGCCCGCCCGGCGGGGCCGCCCGTTCGGCGTCCAGTCGCGCGCCTCGGTCAGCAGTTCCACGGCCCCGGACGCCCAGTCCACCTCAGGCGTCGGAGCGTCGACGTGCAGGGTGCGGGGCAGCGTCGCGTGCCGCAGGGCGAGCACCATCTTGATCACGCCCGCCACGCCCGCGGCGGCCTGGGCGTGGCCGATGTTCGACTTGACCGAGCCCAGCCACAGCGGATCGCCCGTGCGACCGCGGCCGTAGGTCGCGAGCAGCGCGCCCGCCTCGATCGGGTCGCCGAGCCGGGTGCCGGTGCCGTGCGCCTCCACCGCGTCCACGTCGGACGCCGACAGGCCGGACGCGGCCAGCGCCTGCTGGATGACCCGGCGCTGCGCGGCGCCGTTGGGCGCGGCGAGGCCGTTGGAGGCGCCGTCCTGGTTGACCGCGCTGCCGCGCAGCACCGCGAGCACCGGGTGCCCGTGGCGGACCGCGTCGGACAGGCGTTCCAGCAGCACGACGCCCGCGCCCTCGGCCATGCCGACGCCGTCGGCCGCCGCCGCGAACGCCTTGCTCCGGCCGTTGGGGGCCAGGCCGCGCGTGCGGCTGGAGTCCACGAACAGCAGCGGCGTGGACATCACCGTGACACCGCCCGCCACGGCCAGCGAGCACTCGCCGCCGCGCAGGGACTGCGCGGCGAGGTGGATCGCGACCAGCGACGACGAGCACGCAGTGTCCACGGTGATGGCCGGGCCCTGGAAGCCGAACGTGTAGGAGACGCGGCCGGACAGCACGCTGGGCGAGTTGCCGAGGCCGACGAAGTCCACGGCCTCCTCGGGGATGCGGTCCAGGCGGAGGGTGTAGTCGTTCGACATCACGCCCGCGAAGACGCCGGTGTCGGTGCCGCGCAACGAGTCCGGGTCGATGCCGCCGCGCTCGAACGCCTCCCAGGTGACCTCCAGCAGCAGCCGGTGCTGCGGGTCGGTCGCCATCGCCTCGCGCGGGGAGATGCCGAAGAACGCGGGGTCGAAGTCGGCCGGGTCGACCAGGAACCCGCCCTCGCGGGTGTAGGTGGTGCCGGGGTGGTCGGGGTCGGGGTGGTAGAGCCCGTCGACGTCCCAGCCGCGGTCGCGCGGGAACTCCGACACGGCGTCGGACCCACCGGACACCAGGTCCCAGAACCGCTCGGGGGTGTCGACCCCGCCGGGCAGGCGGCAGCTCATCGCGACCACGACGATCGGGTCGTCGTCCACCGCGGTCACGACGGCGGTGGGCACGACGACCGGGGTGTCCGCCGAGCCCTCGAACAGCCGCTCCAGCAGGTGGGCGGCGAGTTCGGCCGGGGACGGGTGGTCGAACACGAGCGTCGCGGGCAGCCGCAGACCGGTGGCCGCGGCCAGCCGGTTGCGCAGCGCCACGGCGGCCAGCGAGTCGAAGCCGAGGTCGCGGAAGGCGCGGCGAGCGTCGACGTCGTCGGCGGAACCGTGGCCGAGGACGGCGGCGACGTGCCCGCGCAGGGTCTCGGTGAGCCGCCGGACCCGCCCGTCGAGGGGCAGCGCGGACAGCTCGCGCACCAGACCGGACGCGCCGTCGGCCGCCAGGGCGGCGAGGGGGCGGCGGACCGGCGTGCGGACCAGCGCGCGCAGCACGGGGGCGACCGGCTGGTCGCGCAGGGCGGCCACGTCCACCGGCATCGCGGCCACGAACGCCTGCCCGGCGGCCACGACGGCGTCGAACAGGGCGAGCCCCAGGTCGGTGGGCAGCGCCGGGAGGCCGGACGCGGCGATGCGCCGCAGGTCGGCGTCGTCGAGGTGGCCGGTGAGGCCGGTGCGGGTCTCCCACAGCCCCCACGCCACGGACACCGCGGGCAGACCGCGGGCGTGGCGGTGCTGCGCGAAGGCGTCGACGAAGGCGTTGGCGGCGGCGTACGCGCCCTGGCCCGCGCCGCCGAGCACCCCGGCGCCGGAGGAGAACAGCACGAACGCCGACAGGTCGAGGTCGCGGGTCAGCTCGTCCAGGTTCACCAGCGCGTCGACCTTCGGCCGCAGGACCGGCCCGAGCCGGTCGGCGGTGAGCGAGGTGACCACGCCGTCGTCCAGCACGCCCGCCGCGTGCACCACGGCCGACGGCGGGTGCTCGGCGACCAGCGCGGCGAGGGCGTCCCGGTCGGCGGCGTCGCAGGCGAGGACCGTCGCCGTGGCGCCGTGCCCGGCCAGTTCGTCCACCAGCTCGGCCGCGCCGCCGGTGCGGCCGGTCAGCACGAGGTGGCGGACGCCGTGCTCGACGACCAGGTGGCGGGCGACGATCCCGCCGAGGACACCCGTGCCGCCGGTGATGAGGACCGTGCCGTCCGGGTCCCACGCCGCCCGCGCGCCCGAGGAGGTCCGGGCCAGGCGCGGCACGAGGACCTCTCCCCCGCGCACGGCGACCTGGTCCTCGTCCGCGCCGAGCGCGCCGAGCCCCAGCGCCAGGTCGGTGTCGTCGTCGAGGTCGAGCAGCCCGAACCGGTCGGGGTGCTCGGACTGGGCGGAGCGGACGAGACCGCGAGCGGCGGCGGCGGGCAGGTCGAGCACGTCCTCGCCGTCGTGCGCGGCGACGGCGCGGTTCGTGACGAGCACGAGCCGGGAGTCGCGGAACCGCTCGTCGGCCAGCCACCCCTGGACGAGGTCCAGGGCGGACCGCACGGCCTCGTGGGTGGCGGCGACGACGTCGGTGCGGTCCGAGCCCGCGATCCGGGCGACCACCAGCGGTGCCACGTCGGGCAGTTCGGCCCAGCCCGCCGCCGGGGCGGTGCCGGGCAGCCGCGACCAGTCGAGCCGGAACAGGGCGTCGCGCAGCGGGTCGCGGCCGGTCTTCAGACCACCGGCGGGGGTCGGGCGCAGCAGCAGCGAGTCGACGGTCAGCACGGGCGCGCCCGCGCCGTCACGGGCGTCGAGGGCGAAGCCGTACGGCCCGGACGGGGTCAGCCGCATCCGCAGGGCCGCCGCGCCCGAGGCGTGCAGGGTGACGCCGGACCAGGAGAACGGCAGCCAGCCCGCCGGGGTCGTCCCGGCGCCGGAGGCGTGCAGCGAGGCGTCGAGCAGCAGCGGGTGCAGGCCGTAGGCGGTGGCCGTGCCGCGGTGGTCCTCGGGCAGCTCGACCTCGGCGAACACCTCGTCCCCGAGCCGCCACGCCGCGCGCAGGCCCTGGAAGGCGGGCCCGTAGTGGAAGCCGACGCCCGCGAAGTCGGCGTAGAGCGTGGACACGTCGACCGGCTCGGCCCCGGCGGGCGGCCACGCCGTCCCGGTGGCGGGCGCGGGAGCCGGGGTCGGGGCGAGGACGCCGCCCGCGTGGCGGGTCCAGTCGTCGTCCTCGGTGCGGCCGAACACGGTCAGCGGGCGGCGGCCCTGGTCGTCGGGCGTGCCCACGGCCACCTGGATGGTGACCGCGCCGTCGTCGGGCAGCAGCAGCGGCGCTTCCAGGGTCAGTTCCTCGACCCGGCCGCAGCCCACCTGGTCGCCCGCGCGGATGGCGAGCTCCAGCAGCGCGGCACCCGGCAGCAGGACCGCGTCGCCCACGGCGTGCTCGGTCAGCCACGGGTGCGTGCGGCGGGACAGCCGCCCGGTGAACAGCACGCCGTCGCCGTCGGCCACGGACACCACGGCACCGAGCAGCGGGTGGTCGGGCGTGCCCAGTCCGGCGGCGCGCAGGTCGCCGGTCGCGGCCACGGTCTCCAGCCAGTAGTGCTTGCGCTGGAAGGCGTACGTCGGCAGCGGGACCACGCGGGGCGCGTGCGGGGCGAGCACCGCGGCCCAGTCCACGGCCACGCCCGCCGCGTGCAGCTCGCCCAGCGTGGTGAGCACGCGGGTGGGCCCGCCGTCGTCGCGGCGCAGCGAACCGAGGGCCACCGCGGTCGACCCGGCGGTGTCGGCGGTCTCCTGCACGGCGTTGGTGAGCACCGGGTGCGGGCCGACCTCCAGCACGACGCCGTGGCCGTCGGCCAGCGCGGCGCGGGTGGCCTGCTCGAACTCCACGGTGCGGCGCAGGTTGCGGTACCAGTAGGCGGCGTCGAGCCCCGCCGTGTCGAGCAGTCCGCCGGTCACCGACGAGTAGAACGCGATGTCGGACGACACCGGGGAGACGCCGTCCAGCGCGGAGAGCAGGTCCTGCTCGATCCGCTCGACGTGCGCCGAGTGCGAGGCGTAGTCGACGGGGAGCACGGTGGCCCGCACGTCCCTGCCGTGCAGCTCGTCGCGCAGCGCCACGAGTTCGGCCGGGTCACCGGACACGACCACCGACGACGGCCCGTTGACCGCGGCCAGGGAGAGGTCGCCGGTGAGCAGCTCACGGGCCTCGGCGGCGGGCAGCGCGACGGACATCATGCCGCCCGCGCCGCTCAGCGCGCGCAGGGCCCTGCTGCGCAGGGCGACCACGCGCGCACCGTCCTGGAGGGACAGCGCGCCCGCCACCACGGCGGCGGCGATCTCGCCCTGCGAGTGCCCGACCACGGCGGCCGGGGTGATCCCGCAGGACTCCCACAGCGCGGCCAGCGACACCATGACGGCGAACAGCACGGGCTGCACGACGTCCACCCGCTCCAGGCCGGGCCCGTCGCCGCGCAGCACCTCCGGCAGCGACCAGTCCACGTGCGGCGCGAGCGCGTCGGCGCACTCCAGCAGCCGGTCGCGGAAGACCGGGGAGGTGTCCAGCAGGTCGACCGCCATGCCCGCCCACTGCGTGCCCTGGCCGGGGAACGCGAACAGGACGTCCGGCGGGTCGCCCGCGGTCACGCCGCGCACGGCGTCGGACGAGGGCGCGTCGGCGGCCAGGTCGGTCAGGCCTGCCAGCAGCCCGGCCGGGTCGGAGCCGACCACGACGGCGCGGTGCTCCAGCGCGGCGCGGGTGGTGGCCAGCGAGAGCGCGACGTCGGCGGGCCGCACGTCGGGCCGAGCGGCCAGGAACTCCGCGAGCCGCCCGGCCTGGCCGAGCAGCGCGGCCTCCGTGCGGCCGGACAGCACCCACGCGACCGGGGAGGCGTCCACGTCACCGGCGGGTTCCGCTTCGACGTCGGGGGCCTGTTCGAGGACGACGTGGCTGTTCGTGCCGCTCACGCCGAACGAGGACACGGCCGAGCGGCGCGGGCGGCCGGTGTCCGGCCACTCCTCCGCCGAGGTCACCAGCCGCACGGTGCCGTCGGACCAGTCCACCGCGGGCGTCGGCTCGTCGACGTGCAGGGTGGGGGGAACGATCCCGGCCCGCATGGCGAGCACCATCTTGATCACGCCGCCGACGCCTGCCGCGGCCTGGGTGTGCGCGATGTTGGACTTGAGCGATCCGAGCAGCAGCGGACGTTCCCGGTCCCTGCCGTAGGCGGCGATGAGCGCCTGGGCCTCGATCGGGTCGCCGAGCGGGGTACCGGTGCCGTGCGCCTCGACGACGTCCACCTCGGACGGTGCGAGGCCCGCGCCCGCCAGCGCGGTGCGGATGAGCCGCTGCTGCGCCGGACCGTTGGGCGCGGTGAGCCTGCTGCTGGCGCCGTCCTGGTTGACCGCGGACCCGCGGATGACCGCGAGCACCGGGTGGCCGTTGCGGCGCGCGTCGGACAGCCGCTCCAGCAGGAGCAGGCCGACGCCCTCGCCCCAGCCGGTGCCGTCCGCGCCGGAGGAGAACGACTTGCAGCGGCCGTCGGCGGCCAGTCCACCCTGGACGGCCATCTCGGCGAACGCGGCGTCGGTGGACATCACCATGACGCCGCCCGCCAGCGCGAGGTCGCACTCGCCCGACCGCAGCGACTGGCCCGCGAGGTGGATGCCGACCAGCGACGACGAGCACGCGGTGTCGATGGAGACCGCGGGCCCCTCCAGGCCGAACGCGTAGGCGACGCGGCCGGACACGATGTTGTCCGAGCTGCCCTGCCCCAGGTACGGCCGCACCTCGTCGGACACGGCCAGCGGGCGGGACGCGTAGTCCTGGTACTGCACACCGGCGAACACGCCGGTCTTGCTGGTCTTGAGCGAGGTCGGGTCGATCCCGGCCCGCTCGAACACCTCCCACGCGGTCTCCAGCAGCAGCCGCTGCTGCGGGTCCATCGCGAGGGCCTCGTGCGGGGAGATGCCGAACAGGTCCGCGTCGAACCCGGCGACGTCGTCCACGAAGCCGCCGGTGCCCTCGATGTCCCAGCCGCGCTCGGCCGGGAACGGGGTGATCGCGTCGACCCCGCCCGCGACCAGGTCCCACAGCTCCTCGGGGCTGGTCACCCCGCCGGGGTAGCGGCAGCCCATCGCCACGATCGCGATCGGCTCGCCGCCGCCCTCCTCGACCTCGCGCAGGCGGGCCTTCGTGCGCTGGAGGTCCGCCGTCACGCGCTTGAGGTAGTCGCGGAGCTTGTTCTCGTTCACGGGAGTCCTCACGGTCGGCACTTCGCGGGCACCCGTCACGAGGTGCCGAGTTCGTTGTCGATCAGGTCGAACAGCTCGTCGTCGCTGGTGACGTCCAGCACGCTGACCAGCTCTTCCACGGCTTCCACCGGCACCAGTTCGGCCACCAGGTGATCGGCGATGGCCCCCGCCGTCGGGTGGTCGAACAGCAGGGTCGCGGGCAGTCGCAGACCGGTCGCGGACGCGAGCCGGTTGCGCAGTTCGACGGCGGTCAGCGAGTCGAACCCGAGGTCCAGCAGGCCCTTGCCCGCCGGGACCGACGTGCCCGGCGCGCCCAGCACGGTGCCGACCTGGACGCGCACCAGGTCCAGCACCGCGCGGCGACGCCGTTCGGGCGTGAGCGGCCTCAACCGGTCGGCCAGGCCGGTGGTGTCCTCGCCCACCGCGGTGGCGGTCCGGCGCACGGCCGGGACGATCCCGCGCAGGAACGCGGGCACGTCCTGCCCCACCAGCGCGGCGGTGTCCAGGCGCAGCGGCGCCACGACCGGCAGGTCCGCGGCGACGGCCCGGTCGAACAGCGCCAGCCCTTCCGCCACGGTGAACGGGACGATGCCGCCGCGGGCGATGCGGCGCAGGTCGCCGTCGGTGAGCTGACCGCTCATGCCGCGCTTGGTGGCCCACAGGCCCCACTCGATCGACAGCGCGGGCAGTCCGAGGGCCCGGCGACGGTGGGCCAGCGCGTCCAGGAACGCGTTGCCCGCCGCGTAGTTGCCCTGCGCCGCCCCGCCGAACGCCGCGGCGATCGACGAGAACAGCACGAACCGGGCGGGGTTGCGGGAGGCGGTCAGCTCGTGCAGGTGGACGGCGGCGTCGACCTTCGGTCGCAGCGCGGTCGCCACCTGCTCGTCGGTGAGGGTCTCCAGCAGGCCGTCGGCGACCACACCCGCGCAGTGCACGACCCCGGCCAGCGGCCGGTCCGCAGGCAGGCCGTCCACGAGCGCGGCCAGCGCCGTCCGGTCGGTGATGTCGCAGGCGACGATCCGGACGTCCGCGTCGAGCAGGGCCAGGTCGGCCGCGCCCTCGGCGTCGGGGCCGCCGCGGCTCACCAGCACCAGGTGCCGGACGCCGTGCGCGGTCACCAGGTGGCGGGCCACCTCGGCGCCGATGCCGCCCGTGCCGCCGGTGATGAGCACGGTGCCGGTGGTGTCCCAGCCGGCCTCGGCGGTGGTGTCCTCGGAGCGCACCCAGCGTCCGGCGCGCACAGCACCGCCGCGCAGCACCACCTGCGGTTCACCGCAGGCCACCGCGTCGGCCAGCGCCGCGTCGGAGGCCGGGTCGTCGTCGGTGTCGACGAGCGTGAACCGACCGGGGTGCTCGGTCTGCGCGGTGCGCACCAGGCCCCACACCGCCGCGTGCACGAGGTCCGGCACGTCGTCGTCCACCTCGGCCGGCATGGCGCCGTGGGTGACGAGCACCAGCCGGGTGTCCGCCCGGTCCGCCAGCCAGTCGCGCAGCAGCGCCAACGTCCTGGTCGTCGCGGCGTGCACGGCGGCGGGCAGGTCGTCGGGGTCCGCGATCCTCGGCAGGTCCACCACCTCGGCGGCGGGCAGGTCCGGGGCGGCGGCCGACACCTCCTGCCACACCATCCGGTAGAGCGGGTCGAGCACCGCGGCGGGCCGCACCCGGTCGGCCGACACGGGGCGCAGCACCAGCGAGTCGATCGTGGCGACGGGCAGGCCCGCGGCGTCGGCCACGTGCACCGCCACCGAGTCCCGGCCGTTCGGGACGAGCCGCAGCCGCACCGAGCCCGCGCCGGAGGCGTGCACCTGGACGCCGCTGAGCGCGAACGGCAGCCACCCGCCGTCGCGTCCGGCGAGGACGCTGAACGCGAGCGAGTGCAGCGCGCTGTCCAGCAGCGCCGGGTGCAGGGCGAACGCCGCGGCCTCCGGCAGCCGCTCGGCGGGCAGCACGGCCTCGGCGAACACCTCGTCCCCGCGCCGCCACACCGCCCTCAGCCCGCGGAACGCGGGCCCGTAGGCGAACCCGCCCGCGTCGAGCCGGTCGTACAGGTCGGTCACGTCCATCGGCTCCGCGCCGGACGGCGGCCACTCGGCCAGGTCGACGGCCGCCACCGGCAGCGGACCCGAGAGCACGGCGCTGGCGTGCCGCGTCCACGGCCCGCCGGGGGCGGTGCGGCCGTGCACGGTGAGCGCGCGGTGCCCGCCCGCGTCGGGTGCGGCGACGGTCAGGCGCAGGTCGGCCCCACCGGAGGGGGGCAGGGTCAGGGGCGCTTCCAGGGTCAGTTCCGCCACGCGGGGGCAACCGGTCTCGTCGCCCGCGCGGACGGCCAGTTCCAGGAACGCCGTCGCCGGGAACACGGCCGTGCCGAACACGCCGTGGTCGGCCAGCCACGGCTGGGTGGCCGTGCCGATCCGGGCGGAGAACAGGTGACCGCCGGTCTCGGGCAGTTCGGCTCCCGCGCCGAGCAGCGGGTGGCCGACCGCGTCGAGCCCGGCCGCGACCGCGCCCCCCGCTCCGGGCGGTGTGTCGAGCCAGAAGCGGCGGCGCTGGAAGGCGTAGGTGGGCAGGTCGACGCGGCGGCCGGGCAGCGCGGTCCAGTCGACCGGCACCCCCCTGGCGTGGACGCGGGCCAGCGCGGTCACGGCGGACCGCTCCTCCGGCTGCCGCCGGTCCAGCACGGTGATGGCGGCGCGGTCGGTGTCGTCGACGGGCAGCGACTCCGACACCAGGGCGGTGAGCTGGGCGTCCGGCCCGAGTTCGAGGAACGTCGTGACGCCCTCGCGGACCAGCGCCGCGACGCCGTCGGCGAACCGGACGGCCCGCCGGGCGTGCTCCACCCAGTAGCCGGGCGTCGCGATGTCCCGCGCCGGGCTCCCGGTCACGTTGGACACGACCGGCAGCGCCGGCGCGTGCAGGGTCAGGCCCTCGGCGACCTCGCGGAACGCGTCGAGCACCGGGTCGAGGTGCGCCGAGTGGAAGGCGTGGCTGGTGCGCAGCCGCTTCACCCGGCGGCCGAGAGCGCTGAAGTGCTCGGCGACGGCCAGGACCGCGGTCTCGTCCCCGGACACGACGGTGGCGGTGGGGCCGTTGACCGCGGCGATGTCGACCGCGGTCCCGTGCTCCGCCAGCACCTCGGCCACCTCGGCCTCGGTCGCCCGCAGCGACACCATGAGCCCGTCGGCGCGGGCGGACTGCATCAGCCGTCCGCGCGCGGCGACCAGCACGGCCGCGTCGGTCAGCGAGAACACGCCCGCCACGTGCGCGGCGGCCAGTTCGCCGATCGAGTGGCCGAGCAGGAAGTCCGGGCGGACGCCGCGGTGCTCCAGCAGCCGGAAGAGCGCGACCTCGACCGCGAACAGCGCGGGCTGGGTGTACTCGGTGCGGTCGAGCGGGGTCGGGTCGTCGTCGAACACGACGTCGCGCAGCGGCCGGTCCAGCAGCGGCTCGAACGCCGCGCAGACGGCGTCGAACGCGTCGGCGTAGACCGGGAACGCGGCGTGGAGGCCCGCGCCCATGCCCGGCCGCTGGCTGCCCTGGCCGGGGAACAGGAACGCGGTGCGGCCCGTGCGGACCGCCACCGCCTGAACCCCGTCCCAGGCCTCGCCCTGCTCGGCGAGCGCGGTCAACCCCCCGACCAGTTCGGCGCGGTCGTCGCCGACCACCACCGCGCGGTGCTCCAGCGCGGCACGGGTGGTGGCCAACGAGAACCCGACGTCGGCCGGGCTGAAGTCCCGCTCCGCCAGCACGTCCCGCAGCCGGGCGGCCTGGGCGCGCAGCGCCTCGGGGCTGTGCGCGGACAGCGGCCACGCGACCGTGCCGGTGCTCCCGGCGCTGTCGGGGACGGCGGGCGCGTCGGGGGCCTGCTCGATGATGGTGTGCGCGTTGGTGCCGCTGACGCCGAAGCCGGACACCCCGGCCCGGCGGGGCCGGTCCACGGCGGGCCACGGCGTCCGCTCGGCGACCACCCGCACCGACCCGGCGGTCCAGTCCACGTGCGGGCTGGGGGCGTCGAAGTGCAGCGTCGCGGGCACCACGCCGTGGCGCAGCGCCAGCACGACCTTGAAGATCCCGGCCATGCCCGCGGCGGCCTGCGTGTGGCCGATGTTGGACTTCACCGAGCCGAGCAGCACGGGGGTCTCGCGGTCGCGGCCGTAGGTGGCCAGCAGGGCCTGGGCCTCGATGGGGTCGCCCAGCGACGTGCCGGTGCCGTGGGCCTCGACCACGTCGACGTCAGCCGTGGCGATCCCGGCGTCGGCGAGCGCGGCCCGGATGACCCGCTGCTGCGACGGCCCGTTGGGAGCGGTCAGTCCGTTGGACGCGCCGTCCTGGTTGACCGCCGTGCCCTTGACGACGGCGAGGACGGGGTGGCCGTTGCGGCGGGCGTCGGACAGGCGCTCCACCAGCATCAAGCCGATGCCCTCGCCCCACGCGGTGCCGTCGGCGCTCGCGGAGAACGGCTTGCACCGGCTGTCCGTGGCGAGCCCGGCCTGCCTGCTGAACTCGACGAACGTGGTGGGCGTCGCCATGATCGTCGCGCCGCCGACCAGGGCGAGCGACGACTCGCCCGCCCGCAGCGAGCGGACGGCCATGTGCAGCGCGACCAGCGACGACGAGCACGCGGTGTCGACCGTGACGGCGGGCCCCTCCAGGCCGAGCACGTAGGAGATGCGGCCGGAGGCGACGCTGCCCGCGCTGCCGATGCCGAGGTAGCCCTCGTACTCCTCGGCGGGCTCGGTCAGCCGGGAACCGTACTCGTGGTGGCTGGAGCCGATGTAGACGCCCGTGTCGCTGCCGCGCAGCGACGCCGGGTCGATGCCCGCGCGTTCCAGCGCCTCCCACGCGGCCTCCAGCAGCAGCCGCTGCTGGGGGTCGATGGTCAGCGCCTCGCGCGGCGAGATGCCGAAGAACGCCGGGTCGAAGTCGGCGGCGTCGTGCAGGAACCCGCCCTGGCGCGCGGACGTCTGGCCCGCGCGGTCGCCGAACAGGCCCGTGAGGTCCCAGCCGCGGTTGGTCGGGAAGTCGGAGATGGCGTCGGTGCCGCTGTCGAGCAGTTCCCAGAACTGCTCCGGGGTGCTGACGCCGCCGGGGAAGCGGCAGCTCATCGCCACGATCGCGATCGGGTCGTCGGTCGAGGCCTCCCGCGCCACCGGTGCGGCGGCCGGTTCGTCGTCCCCGGCCAGCCCGGCCCGCAGGTGCGCGACGAGCGCCTCCACCGACGGGTGGTCGAACACCAGCGTCACCGACAGCGGCACGCCGGTGCGCTCGGCGAGCCGGTTGCGCAGTTCCACGGCGGTGACGGAGTCGAAGCCGAGGTCCTGGAAGGCGCGGTGCACGTCCACGGCGCTCGCGTCGGCGTGGCCGAGCACGTCGGCGACGGTGCCGCGGACCAGGTCCAGCAGCAGCCGGTCCCGTTCGGCGGCGGCCACGGCGGTCAGCGCGGGCTTCACGGCGTCCGGCACGACCGCCTCGGGCAGGTCGGCGAACATCCGGGTCGGGCGGGCCGTGGTGTAGACGTGGGCGTAGCGCTGCCAGTCGAAGTCGCCGATCACCACGCGGGTGTCGCCGAGCGTGAGGGAGCGGCGCAGCGCGGCCAGCGCCCGTTCCGGGGGCATGGCGGGCAGGCCGTCGCGGGCGATCCGCTCGCCGACCGCGCCACCGGCCAGCCCGTCGGCGGCCCACAGGCCCCAGCCCGCGGACGTGGCGGGCAGGCCCGCCGCGCGCCGCTGCTCGGCCAGTCCGTCGAGGTAGGCGTTGGCCGCCGCGTAGACGGCCTGGCCCGCGCCGCCGAGGGTGGCGGCGAGGGAGGAGAACAGCACGAACGCGGACAGGTCGAGGCCCTGGGTCAGCTCGTGCAGGTTGCGGGCGCCCGCGACCTTCGGCCCCAGCACGCCGAGGGCGCGCTCGGGGGTGATCGCGCCGATGACCGAGTCGTCCAGCACACCGGCCAGGTGGAACACGGCGGTCAGCGGGGCGTCGGCCGGAACGGCGGCGAGCACCTCCGCCAGGCGGTCGCGGTCGGCGGCGTCGCAGGCCACGACGGTGACCCGTGCGCCGAGGTCCTCCAGGTCGCGCACCAGGTCCTCGGGCCCGTGGCCGCCGCGGCTCGCCAGCAGCAGGTGCCGGGCGCCGAGCCCGGCCAGCCAGCGGGCGACGTGGCCGCCGAGCGCGCCGGTGCCGCCGGTGATCAGCACGGTGCCACCGGTCCGCCACGGCGTGCCGCCGGACGGGGCCGGGGCGCGGTGCAGCCGTCGGCCGAACACGCCGGACGCGCGCACGGCGACCTGGTCCTCACCGCCCGCGTCGGCGAGGACGCCCGCCACGCGGTCGGCGACCCGTCCGTCCACATCGGACGGCAGGTCGATCAGACCCGCCCACCGGCTCGGGTTCTCCACGCCCGCCACGACGCCGAGGCCCCAGAGCATCGCCTGGGCCGGGTCGCCGGGACCGCCGAGGGGCACGGCGCCCCGCGTGGCCCACCACAGCGGCGCGGTGACGCCCGCGTCGGCGACGGCCTGGATCACCGCGACGGCGCGCAGCAGCCCGGCCTCGGCGTCCAGACCGGCGAGCGAGGACAGCGAGAGCACACCGGCGGGAGGTCCGTCGGCGGTCGCGAGGCGAACGCGGTCGGCCACGGTCGCGCGGTCGTCGTCGCCGACCTCCACCGCGACCGCGGACGCGCCGCGGTCCCGCACGGCGTCGAGCAGCGGGGTGTGCGCCTCGCCCTCGGGGAGGAGCACCAGCCACGTGCCGGACAGGCGGGCCGATCCGCCGGTCACCGGCTGCCACGCGGTGCGGTAGCGCCAGGCGTCGGCGGCCGACCGCTCCCGACCGCCCCGGTACCACTCGGACAGCGCGGGCAGGGCGGGGCGCAGCGAGTCGAGTTCGGCGGGCAGCCCGTCACCGCTGGTGACGGCGTCCCAGAAGCGTCGCTCCACATCGGACTGACCGGTGGCGGACGCCGCGGCGGGCGCGAGCCAGTACCGCTCGCGCTGGAAGGCGTAGGTCGGCAGCGGCACGACCCGGCCGCCGGGCAGCGCGGTGCGCCAGTCCACGGCGCCGCCGCGGACGTGCAGGGCGGCCAGCGACGTGAGCAGCCTGGCCGGTCCCCCGTCGTCCCGGCGCAGGGAGCCGACGGCGACCACGGGCTCGCCCGCGCGTTCGGCGATCTCCTCGACGTTCGTCACCAGCGCCGGGTGGGCTCCGCACTCGACGAACGTGCGGTGCCCGTCGGCGAGCAGCGACCGCACCGCGGCCAGGAAGTCCACCGGCTCGCGGAGGTTGTCGTACCAGTAGTCGGCGGTCAGGCGGGCGGTGTCCACCAGCTCGCCGGTGACCGCGGAGTAGAACGGCACCCCGGCCCGCCGCGGCCGGATGTCCGCCAGCAGGGTCAGCAGTTCGTCGTGCAGGGACTCGACCTGCGGCGAGTGCGCGGCGAAGTCGACGCCGGGCAGGACCCACCGCCACACCCCGTCCTCGGCCAGCGCGGCGCTGAACTCGTCCAGCGAGGCGACGTCGCCCGCGACGGTCACGGCGGCCTCGCCGTTCACCGCGGCCACCGACAGGCTCGGCCACGGCGCGAGCCGCTCCAGCACCTCGTCGCGCGGCCGGAGGACGAACATCATGCCGCCGGTGCCGCTCGTCGCCCGCAGGGCGCGGCTGCGCAGCGCCACCACGGTCGTGGCGTCGGCCAGCGACAGCGCGCCCGCGACGTGCGCCGCGGCGACCTCGCCCTGCGAGTGCCCCACCACCGCGTCGGGCCGCACGCCGAGCGACTGCCACAGCGCGGCCAGCGACACCATGATCGAGAACAGCGCGGGCTGCACGACGTCGACCCGGTCCAGGCCGGGCCCGTCACCGCGCAGCACGTCCAGCACCGACCAGTCGACGTGGGCGCGGAACGCCTCGTCGCACTCGCGCAGCCGGTCGGCGAACACCGGGTAGCGGTCGGCCAGCTCCAGCCCCATGCCCAGCCACTCGACGCCCTGGCCGGGGAACACGAACACGGTCCTGCCCCGCTTCGCCGCGACCCCGCGGGTCAGGCCCGTCGCGGGCTCGTCGGCCGCCAGGGCGCGCAGCCCGGCCACGAGGGTCTCGCGGTCGTCGCCGACCAGGACGGCGCGGTGGTCGAACGCGGTCCGCGTCGTCGCCAGCGACCACGCGACGTCCGCCGGGTCCCCGGCCACCGGCAGCAGCCGCGACGCCTGGTCCCGCAACGCCTCCGGGGTGCGCCCGGACAGCAGCCACGCCACCGGTCCCGCCTGCGCGGGCACCGACGGGGCTTCCGGGGCGGACTGCTCCAGGATCACGTGCGCGTTGGTGCCGCTCAGCCCGAACGCCGACACGCCCGCGCGGCGGGGCCGCCCGTCGGTGTCCCACCGGTGGTCCTCGGTGGCCAGCTCGACCGGCGCGGACGCCCAGTCCACGAACGGCGACGGGGTGTCGACGTGCAGGGTGCGCGGCAGCACGCCGTGCTCGAACGCGAGCACCACCTTGATCACACCGGCCAGCCCGGAGGCGGCCTGGGTGTGGCCGATGTTCGACTTCACCGAGCCGAGCAGCAGCGGGCGGCCGGGCTCGCGGCCCTGGCCGTAGACCGCCTGCACGGCCTGCGCCTCGATCGGGTCGCCGAGCCGGGTGCCGGTGCCGTGCGCCTCCACGACGTCCACGTCGGAGGCCGCGAGACCGGCCCCGGCCAGCGCCTGCCGGATCACGCGCTGCTGCGCGAGACCGCTCGGCGCGGTGAGCCCGTTGCTGGCGCCGTCCTGGTTCACCGCGCTGGACCGCAGCACGGCGAGCACGCGGCGACCGGCCGCGCGGGCGGTCGACATCCGTTCCAGGAGCACGAAACCGGCGCCCTCGCCGATGCCGAACCCGTCCGCCCCTTCGGCGAACGCCTTCGACCGGCCGTCCACGGCCAGCGCGCGCTGCCTGCTGTAGGTGCCGAACGCCAGGGGCGCGCCCATCACGGTCACGCCACCGGCCAGCGCCAGCGTGCACTCGCCGCCGCGCAGCGACCGCGCGGCCAGGTGCAGGGCGACCAGACCGGACGAGCAGGCCGTGTCCACGGTGATCGCCGGGCCCTCCAGCCCGAACGTGTAGGACACGCGGCCGGACAGCACGCTGGTGGAGATGCCCGCGACGATGTGGGTCTCGACGGTCGCGTCGGCCTTCGCCGGGTCGCCGCCGTAGCCCTGGTAGGCCGCGCCGACGAACACGCCGACCGGTGCGCCGCGCAGGCCGTCGGTCGGGACGCCCGCGCGTTCGAACGACTCCCAGGCCAGTTCCAGAGCCAGCCGCTGCTGCGGGTCCATGGCCAGCGCCTCGCGCGGCGAGATGCCGAAGAAGCCGGGGTCGAAGCGGTCGGCGTCGTGCAGGAAGTACCCGCCGCGCACGTAGCTGTGGCCGGGGCGGTCCGGGTCGGGGTCGTAGCGGTCGACGTCCCAGCCCCGGTCCAGCGGCAGCTCGGTGTAGGCGTCGCGGCCGTCGGCCATCAGCCGCCAGAGGTCCTCGGGGGTGCGGACGTCGCCGGGGAAGCGGCAGGCCATGCCCACGATGACGATCGGGTCGTCGGCGTCGTCGGCCACGACCGCGGGCAGCGCGGTGTCGTCGCCCCCGCCGAACAGCTTCTCGACCAGGTGCTTGGCGAGCGCGTCGACGCTGGAGTGGTCGAACACGACGGTCACGGGCAGCGGCAGGCCGGTCGCGGTGGCCAGGCGGTCCCGCATGGACACCGCGGTGAGCGAGTCGAAGCCCAGGTCGCGGAACGCGCGGCCGTCGGCGATGTCGTCCGGCGAGTCGTACCCGAGCACCCCGGCCGCCTGGTCGCGGACCAGGCCCGCGAGCGCGTCGAGCCGGTCGGCGGCGGACAGGCCGCGCAGCCGGTCCCGCAGCCCGGCCGCGACGTCGTTGCCGTCGTCGGGCTCCTCGTCCTGGGCGCCCAGCACGCGCCGCACGTCGGGCAGGTCGGCGATCAGCGGGCTGGGGCGCGCGGAGGTGAACACCGGCGCGAACCGGGTCCAGTCGACCGCGGCGCAGATGGTGAGGGCGGCCTCGCCCGCGAGGATGCGGCCGAGGCCGTCCAGGGCGGTGGCCGGGTCCATGAACGGGATGCCCTGGGCCAGCAGCCGGTCCTCGGCGAGGTCGGCGGCCATGCCGCCACCGTCGGCGGGGTCCCAGATGCCCCAGGCGATCGAGGTCGCGGCCAGCCCGCGGCCCCTGCGGTGCTCGGCGAGACCGTCGAGGAAGGCGTTCGAGGCGGCGTAGGCGCCGTGCACGGCGCTGCCCCACACCCCGGAGATCGAGGAGAACAGCACGAAGTCGGTGACGTCGGCGCCGAACTCGGCGTCGAGGTTGACCGCGCCCGCCACCTTGGCCCGCGCGGTGTCGGCGAACTCGGCCACGTCGGTGTCCGCCAGCGCCACCAGCTCGCCGGACGCGGCGGCGTGCAGCACGGTGCCGATGGTGTGGCCGTCGGCCCGCAGGCCCGCGACGGCGGCGTGCAGCGCGGCGGCGTCGGCGACGTCGCACGCCACCGCGGTGATCTCCGTGCCCAGCGCGGCGGCGCGCTCCACGAGGTCGGCCGGTGCGATACCGCCCCGGCTCACCAGCACGACGCGCTCGGCGCCGCGCCCGGCCAGCCACTCGGCGAGCTGGACGCCGATGCCGCCGGTGCCACCGGTGATCAGGGTGGTGCCCGTGGGCCGCCACGCCGTGTCGGCGGGCAGCGCCGCGCGCGTCAGCCGCCGCACGAACAGGCCGTTCGCGCGGACGGCGACCTGGTCCTCCGGGCCGGAGCCCGCCAGGGCGCGGGCCAGCAGCGGTGCCGTCGAGGAGTCGAGGACGGCGGGCAGGTCGACGAGACCGCCCCAGCGGCCGGGGTGTTCGAGGGCGGCGACCCGGCCGAGCCCCCAGGTGACCTGCTGCGCGGGAGCCGTCACCGGGTCGTCGGCGCGGGTGGTGACGGCGCCGCGGGTGGCGCACCACAGCGGGGTGGTGGTGCCGTCGAGCGCCTGGACCAGGTCGAGGGTGCCCGCGACGCCGAGGGGCAGGAACGGGTGGTCGGGGTGCGGGCGTTCGTCCAGTGCCAGCAGGGACAGCACACCGGTGGCGCCCGCCAGCGCCTCGCGGTCGACGGCGGTGGTCGTGACCGCCTCGGGCCCCACGGCTTCCAGGACGGCGGCGAGCACGTCGGCGTCGAGGTCCGGTGGCGTGACGACGACCCAGCGGCCGTCGGGCCGGACGTCGGAGCGGACGGCGAAGGCCGTCCAGTCGACGGCGTAGCCCCAGTCGTCGAGGACGTCCGCGGGTGCGGTGACGGCGGCCTTCATCGGCAGCCAGTAGCGCTTGCGCTGGAACGGGTACGTCGGCAGGTCCGGGGTGCGCACGGCGCCCCCGGGCAGCACGGCGTCCCAGTCGACGGCCACCCCGGCGGTCCACGCGTGGCCGAGGGCGAGCGCCCACGCGTCCGGCCCGCCCTGGTCCCGGCGCAGCGTGGGGACGACGGCGACGTCGGCGCCTGCCTGCTCGGCGGTGTCGTGCACGGCGAGGGTGAGCACGGGGTGGGCGCTGGGTTCGACGAACACGCCGAACCCGTCCTCCACGAGGGTGCGCACGACGTCGGCGAGCAGCACCCTCTGCCGCAGGTTGCGGTACCAGTAGTCGGCGTCCGCCGCGGCGTGGCGCACCCACTCGCCGGTCACCGTCGAGCACCACGGGACGTCGGGCACCAGGGCGACGACGTCCCGCAGGAGGTCCGCCAGCTCGTCGCGAACCTCCTCCACGACGGCGGAGTGCGAGGCGTAGTCCACCGCGATCCGCCGCACCCGCAGGTCACCGCACCGGGCCACGAACTCGTCCAGCGCGGCGGAACCGCCGGACACCACGATCGAGGCGGGGCCGTTGACCGCGGCGACGGACACGCCGTCGCCCAGCAGCGCCTCGACCCTGGCCAGCGGCGCGGCCACCGACACCATGCCACCGCGACCGGCGAGCGTGCCGATCGCCCTGCTGCGCAGCGCGACGACACGGGCACCGTCCTCAAGGGACAGAGCACCGGCCACCACCGCGGCGGCGATCTCACCCTGCGAGTGACCCACCACGGCCGAGGGCTCGACTCCGACCGAGCGCCACAGGTGCGCGAGCGACACCATCACGGCCCACAGCACCGGCTGCACCACGTCCACCCGCGCCAGCAGGGCTTCATCGGCCAACGCCTCGCGCAGCGACCAGTCCACGAACGGCGCCAACGCCCGCTCGCACTCCGCCATCCGCTCCGCGAACA
>NZ_DBNGPQ010000068.1:0-43955 GCF_057122925.1 Umezawaea sp.
GTTCGGCGGAACCCGACGGCGTCCAGGAGGCTGTCGATCAGGGCGTCCGTGACGCTGCCCGCCTGCATGGTCGTGCGGTAGACGAGCGGGCCGATGAGGATCGACGTGGCGTCCGTCGGGTCGACCCTGGTGGCCAGTTCTCCTGACTCGACAGCGATGTCCAGGGCCGCGCCCAGGCGGGTGGTGACGGTGGCGGTGGCGTGGTCGCGCTGGTCGGCGATCTCGGGGTTCCACACCGCGCCCTGCATGAGGGTCAGGGTCACCGCCGCGACCTCCGGCAGTTCCATCTCGGTGGCCAGGGCGCGCAACTGGTCGTGCAGCCACGGGCGGATGGGTGTCGCCGGGTCGCGGAAGTGCGGCAGGTCGCTGCCCGACATGGCGGCCAGCAGGAGTTGTTCCGGTCGTGCCCAGTGGCGGTACACCGTGGCGCGGCCGATGCCCGCCTCCTGCGCGACCCGCTGGTGGGTGACCGCGGCCGGGCCCTCCTTGAGCAGCAGGGCGCGGGCCGCGGTGAGGATCGCGGTTCTGCTGCGGGTGCTGCGGGGATCGGTCGACGTCACCCCCGCATTGTAATGAGACAACTTGACTCATAGATGGGCGCAGTGGGAGTCTCACTGTGAGACAAGTTGACTCATAGATGAGGGGGTGGGCGTGGCCACCGAACCAGCGCCGCTGCGTGACCGGCTGCGGAAACGGGTGTTGTCGACGGTCTTGGGGAGGATCGACAACCGGCGGTACCCGCGGGAGGGTGACGGACGTCAGGCCACCGCCGCGTCCAGTCCCGGGCCGTACTACATCGCCGATCCGCCGGTGCGGAGCGACGTGCGGGAGGACCGCGAGGGGCTGCCGCTGCTGCTGCGGATCCGGACGGTGGACGTCGGCACGGGCTCGCCCGTGGTCGGGGCGAGCGTGGAGATCTGGCACTGCGACGCGGTCGGGTCGTACTCGGGCTACCGGGCCTACCACCCCGACAAGTTCCCGAACGTGCCGTTGATGCTCCTGCGGCGGTACCGGCCGACCGACGCGACGACGTTCCTGCGCGGGCGGCAGGTGGCCGGCGCCGACGGGGTCGTGGAGTTCCGGACGATCGTGCCCGGCTGGTACACGCCCCGGACGCCGCACATCCACTACCGGGCGTTCCTCGACGGCGTCGACCTCGTGACGACCGAGTTCTACTTCCCCGACGAGTTCTCGGCGCGCGTGCAGGCCTCGCCGCCCTACGACCGGCGCGGGCGCGGTCCGTTCACCAACGACAACGACATCGAGATCCGCGTGGCCAAGGGGTCGGCGGGGAGTTGGCTCGACATCACCGAGACGGCCGACGGCGTGGTGGGGGCCATCACCGTGAGGGTCGACCGCGAAGGAGGGCGACGATGACCAGGACCGCTGTGATCACCGGTGCGGCGGGAGGCCTGGGAACGGCCATCGCCCGCCAACTGCTGGCCCTCGGGACGCGCGTGGTCGTCGTGACCCGCGACGAGGCCAGTGCGCGCACGACCCGCGAGGCGCTGCGCCAGGCGCCCGGCGGTGACCTGGTCGCGGGCGCCCACCACGGGAACCTGCTCGTCCGCGACGACGTCCGCGTCCTGGCGAAGGAGATCACCGAGCCGGTCGACGTCCTCGTCAACAACGCGGGCGCGGCCTTCCCCGACTACGCCGAGACCCCGGACGGCGGCGAGCGCACGCACGTCCTCAACCACCACGCCCCGTTCCTGCTGGCGCACCTGCTGCTGGCGCAGGGGGTCCTCGCGCCGGGCGCGCGGATCGTCAACGTCTCCAGCGACCTGGAGAAGCGCGGCAGGCTCGACCGCGACGACCCCGACGTCCTGGGCACCTCGTGGCGCGACCGCTTCGGCCAGCTGCCGGTGTACGGCACGGCGAAGCTGCTGAACGTGCTCGCGACGGCCGAGCTGGCGCGGCGGCTGCCCGACGGGATGAGCGCGTACAGCGCCTCGCCCGGTGTCGTCCGGACCGGCTTCACGGCGCACGCGGGTGGCGCCATGAAGGTGTTCGGCACGCTGGCGGGCCTGTTCTCGTCGACCCCGGACGAGGGGGCGCGGACGCCGGTGCGCCTGGCGGGCAGCACGTACCCGCCCGGCCCGAACGGCGGGTACTTCGCGAAGGGTGCCCCGGCCACGCCGTCGGACCGGGCCCGTGACGCCGTGCTGGCCGCGGAGGTCTACCGGCGCACCGCGGCGGAACTGGGGGTCTCGCCGCTCGCGCGCTAGACCGGTGCTTCGGCGGTGGTGCCGAGGGGGCGGAGCGGGGCGGCGAGGTCGACGACGTCGCGCGTCGCGGTGCCGCGACGCTCGTGGTGACCTCGAAGTGCGGCACGGGTCGATGCCAGGACCCCGGACCGTTCACCCCGGCGTCGCGCGTCACGGGGTGGAGCGGCGTTCGCGGGGCGGGCGGCCGACCTCGCCGACGAGGTCCGGCGGAGGGCTCAGGCGGTCTTCGCGCGCGAGGTGATCGCGTCGGTGAAGCCGGGGACCAGCAGGCCCGCGGCCTCGGCCGCGGCGGCGATGATCTCCTCGTCGGTGAGGTCGAGGCCCTGGGAGCCCATGACGGCGAGGTTGGCGGTCATCAGGCCCATGCGGATCCGCAGCAGCTCCACGGGCGGTGTGCCGGGGTCGGCCAGCAGCGCCGAGACGCGCTGCATCCGGTCGAGGCCGCCGCCGCCCTTGGGCATCAGCTCGCGCAGCGAGGCCTGGTTGGCCAGCGCGAAGCGGGCGAAGCCGAGGCCGCCCTCGACGACCAGGTCGAACCAGCCCGCGGCCACGGCGGCGGAGCGCTCGGGGGTGTGCGGCTGCGCCTCGGCCCACTCGATCAGCGCGTCCAGCGTGGCCAGGCGCTCCTCGAAGAGACCGCGGACGATGGCCTCCTTGCTGTCGAAGTGGTAGTAGAGCGCGGCCTTGGTGATGTCGAGGCGTTCCGCGATCTGGCGCATCGACGTGGACTCGTAGCCGTGGGCGGTGAACAGCTCCAGCGCCACGCGCCGGATGTCCGCCCGCCGATCGGTTCCCGTCTTGCGTTGCTGGACCACGCCCCGCGTCCCCTTCCGTCCGTTTTGCCGCTCTCCGCCGAACTATAGCGTTGCTTACCGGCCGGTCAGTAAGTACTCTCTGACCGACCGGTAAGTAAGTTGGCCTCTTCGTGGGGGAACGCGAGATGACGACAGAAGTGGCGGAGGCGCCCGCCCGGTTCACGCACCGGCAGATCATGGTCACGATGAGCGGCCTGGTCATCGCGATGCTGCTGGCGATGCTGGACAACATGATCGTGGCGCCCGCACTGCCGACGATCGTCGGAGACCTCGGCGGGCTGAGCCACCTGGCCTGGGTGACCACGGGCTACGTGCTGGCCTCGACGGCGTCCACGCCGATCTGGGGCAAGCTCGGCGACCTGTTCGGCCGCCGGATCACGTTCGTCTCGTCCGTGGTCGTCTTCCTCGGCGGTTCCGTGCTCGCCGGGATGTCGCGGAACATGGGCGAGCTGATCGCGTTCCGCGCGGTCCAGGGCCTCGGCGCGGGCGGCCTCATGGTGGGCGTGCTGTCGATCATCGGCGACATGATCCCGCCGCGCGAGCGCAGCAAGTACATGGGCCTGATGATGGCCGTCATGCCGGTCGCGATGATCGGCGGACCGCTCGCGGGCGGCTTCATCACCGACCACTTCTCGTGGCGCTGGGCGTTCTACGTGAACCTGCCGCTGGGGGCCGTGGCTCTCGTCGTCTGCTGGATCACCCTCGCCAAGCTGCCGCGCGGCACCGGCAAGGCGAGGATCGACTGGCTCGGCGCGGGCCTGCTGACGGTGTGGATCACGGCGCTGGTCCTGATCACGAGCTGGGGCGGCACCGAGCACGAGTGGTCCTCGCCGACGATCCTCGGCCTGATCGCGCTGACGCTGGTGACCTTCGTCGCGTTCGTGGCCGTGCAGCGCCGGGTGGCCGAGCCGATCATGCCGCTGCGGGTGTTCGGCAACCTCAACTTCACCCTGGCCGGGGCCCTGGCGTTCATCTCCGGGTTCGCGATGTTCGGCGCCGTGACGTTCCTGCCGCAGTTCCAGCAGTTCGTGCAGGGCTCGTCGGCCACCAACAGCGGCCTGCTGCTGATGCCGATGATGATCGCCGCCATGACCGTGTCGCTCGCCAGCGGCGCCGTCATCGGCAGGACGGGCCACTACAAGGCGTTCCCGGTCGTCGGCACCGCGCTGATCGTCCTCGCGCTGGGCCTGTTCGCCACCATCGACGTCGACACGGGCAAGACCACCACCGCCCTCTACATGGTCCTGCTCGGCGCGGGCATGGGCTGCCTCATGCAGACCTCCACGCTCATCGCGCAGAACAGCATCGAGCTCCGCGACATGGGTGCGGGCACGGGGGCGTCGACGTTCCTCCGCAACATGGGCAGCTCGCTGGGCGTCTCCCTGCTGGGCGCGCTCTACACCAGCTCGCTCACGGACTCGCTGGCCGCGGGGTCGTCGCTGCCGGGCGAGGCGAACCAGATGACGCCCGCGGTCCTGAAGTCGCTGCCGGAGGCCGCGCAGCGGATGTTCCAGGTCGCCGTGACCGACGGCGTCACGACCCTGTTCACCGTCGCGGGCTGCGTCGCCGCCGTCGGCGTCGTGGTGGCCCTGTTCATCAAGCAGGTGCCCCTGCGCGGTCACGCGAAGCCGGAGGACGCGGTCGCGGCTGAGCTCTGACCGGGTGTGGTGCCGCACTCGCCCCGTTCGCGGGTGCGGCGCCACCCCTTAGGCTGGCCGCATGTCTGTGGGAACCCTGGTCCTGCTCCGCCACGGCGAGAGCGTGTGGAACGCCGAGAACCTGTTCACCGGCTGGGTGGACGTCCCCCTGTCGGAGAAGGGCGTCGCCGAGGCCAAGCGCGGCGGCGAGCTGCTCAAGGCGGCGGGCGTGCTGCCGGAGGTGCTGCACACGTCGCTGATGCGCCGCGCCATCGCCACGGCGAACCTCGCCCTCGACGCCGCCGACCGGCACTGGATCCCGGTGAAGCGGGACTGGCGCCTCAACGAGCGGCACTACGGCGCGCTCCAGGGCAAGAACAAGAAGCAGACCCTGGAGGAGTTCGGCGAGGAGCAGTTCATGCTCTGGCGCCGGTCCTACGACACGCCCCCGCCGCCCATCGAGCCCGGCTCCGAGTTCAGCCAGGACGCCGACCCGCGCTACGCCGACCTCGGCCCCGACCTGCCGCTGACCGAGTGCCTGCTCGACGTCGTGAAGCGGATGATCCCGTACTGGGAGTCGGCCATCGTCCCCGACCTGCGCGCGGGCAAGACCGTGCTGGTCACGGCCCACGGCAACTCGCTGCGCGCGCTGGTGAAGCACCTCGACGGCATCTCCGACGACGACATCGCGGGCCTCAACATCCCGACCGGCATCCCGCTGCGCTACGACCTCGACGAGGCGCTCCAGCCGATCACGCCGGGCGGCCTCTACCTCGACCCGGACGCGGCGGCGGACGCCATCAAGGCCGTCGCCAACCAGGGCCGCTAGACCAGGCCCAGCTCACGGGCCCTCGCTCCCGCCTGGAAGCGGGAGGTGGCGCCCATGGCGACCATCAGCTCGGCCACGCGGCGGCGGTACGTGCGCAGGGACAGCCCCAGCGCGCGTGCCGCCGCCGCGTCCGTCATGCCGTCGTTCAGCGCCGTCAGGATGCCGGGCGTCAACGGCCGCAGCTCCACCATCGACGCGTCGTGCACCTCCAGGGGGCTGGCGGCCCTCCACGCGGCCTCGTAGAGCGCCTGGATGCCCTGCACGGCCTCCGGGGCGGAGATGACGCTGTAGGACCGCACACCGTGCGACAGGTCGCCCGCCATGATCACGAACCGGCTGCCGAGCAGCAGCGTCTCGTTGAGGTCGTCCGGGGTGACCCTGACCTCCGCGCCGTGCTCGGCCATCACGTGCGCCTGCTGCGACCACGACGGGTCGAGCATCGAGCTGAGCCGGAACAGCTTGCGCAGCCGCTTGAGCCGCTTCGGGTCCTGCCGCGACTCCGCGTTGGTCCTCCACCAGGTGAACAGCGAGTTCGCCGCGCACGCCAGCTCGTCGACGTCGAACAGGTGACCCGCGCGCTCGAACAGCTCGCGCTCGCCGCGCACCACCTCGATCAGGTCCATGCCGTCGAGCATGGCAGCTTGTGGCCACGAGGTGCGGGCCGTGGACACTTCCGGCCACCCTGGTGGCATGGACTTGAAGGTGAAGCGAATCGGTTACGGCGCCATGCAGCTCGCGGGCCCCGGTGTGTTCGGCCCGCCGAAGGACCCCGAGCAGGCCCGCGCGGTGCTGCGCCGCGCCGTCGAGCTGGGCGTCGACCACATCGACACCAGCGACTACTACGGCCCGTACGTGGTGAACGACCTGATCCGCGAGGCGCTGCACCCCTACCCCGAGGACCTCGTGCTGGTCACGAAGGTGGGCGCCCGCCGCGACGACGAGGGCGCGTGGCTGCCCGCGCTGTCGCCGGACGAGCTGCGCTCGGCCGTGCACGACAACCTGCGCCGCCTGCGGGTGGACGCGATCGACGTCGTCAACTTCCGGGTGATGGACGAGGGCGGCTCCGTCCAGGAGGGCTTCTCCGCGCTGGCCGACCTCCAGCGCGAGGGGCTGATCAAGCACCTAGGCATCAGCAACGCCACCATGGCGCAGCTGGCCGAGGCGCGGGCGATCGCGCCGGTCGTGTGCGTGCAGAACCAGTACAACCTCGCCCAGCGCGGCGACGAGGCGATGGTCGAGGAGTGCGCCGCCCAGGACATCGCCTACGTCCCGTTCTTCCCCCTCGGCGGGTTCCAGCCGCTCGACCTCCAGCACCTGGAGGAGGTGGCGAAGCGGCACGACGCGACCCCCCGCCAGGTGGCGCTGGCGTGGCTGCTGCACCGCTCGCCGACCATCCTCCTGATCCCCGGCACGTCGTCCGTGGCGCACCTGGAGGAGAACCTGGCCGCGGGCGGGTTGCGGCTGTCCGAAGAGGACCTCGCCGTGTTCTGAACGCCGGATGGACACGACTGGGTGAACACGGGCTGACGGGGTGAAGAACAAGCCGCTCAGCGGGTGTCGCGGGAGTCACGGTTCGCCCTCCGGCACTAGGCCCCGACCGCCCTGACCTGCTTACCATTCGGCCGTGACCGCAACGGGTTACCTCGCACTGGTGGTCGGCCTCGTGCTGACCGGTGGCGCGGCCTTCCTCATCGGCCGCGCCTCGGTCCGCAAGCAGGCCTCGACCAAGACCGGACTGACCGTCGCCGACCTCATGGCGATGGTCGTCCAGTCGTCCGACGACGGCATCGTCGTGCTCAACGGCTTCGGCGACGTGGTGCTGAACAACGCCCGCGCCGAGGAACTGGGGGTCGTGCGCAACAACCGCGCCGACGACCGGGCCAGACGGGCCGCCGACATCGTCCGGCGGACCGGCGAGGTCGTGCACGTCGACCTGTCGCCGCTGGAGGTCAAGGGCCGTCAGGCCGAGGCCGTCCACGCGCGGGTGAAGGTGCTGACCGACGGCTTCACCGTCGTGGACGCCTCCGACGAGTCGGAGTCGGTGCGGCTGGAGGCGACCCGGCGGGACTTCGTGGCGAACGTCAGCCACGAGCTGAAGACGCCCGTCGGGGCCCTCGCGCTGCTCGCCGAGGCCGTGCTCGACGCCGTGGACGACGAGGAGCAGGTCCGCAGGTTCAGCGCGAAGATCATGCAGGAGGCGACCAGGCTGGGCACGCTGGTCACCGAGCTGATCGCGCTGTCCCGGCTCCAGGGAGCGGAGAAGCTGCCCGAGCTGACCGCCGTCGAGGTCGACACCGTCGTGTCCGAGGCGCTGGGCCGGTCGCGGCTGGGCGCCGAGTCCGCGGGCATCGAGATCAGCAGCGACGAACCGGCCGGTCTCGTCGTCGAGGGCGACCGGATGCTGCTGGTCACGGCGTTGAGCAACCTCCTCGACAACGCTGTCGCCTACTCGCCGCCCGGCAGCCCGGTGTCGATCAGCCGCAGGCTCGTCGACGGGTTCGTGGAGATCGCCGTGACCGACCGCGGCATCGGCATCGCCGAGGACCAGCAGACCCGCGTCTTCGAACGCTTCTACCGCGTCGACCGGGCCCGTTCGCGGGCCACCGGCGGCACGGGGCTCGGCCTGGCCATCGTCAAGCACGTCGCGCTGAACCACGGCGGCGACGTGAAGCTGTGGAGCCTGCCGGGCACCGGCTCGACGTTCACCCTCCGCATCCCGGCCCACCTCGACCAGGTGGAGCCGGGCCCGACCCTGCCCGAGCAGGAACTCGCCACAACGCACGGAGGAGAGCTGTGACCAGGGTGCTCATCGTGGAGGACGAGGAGTCCTTCGCCGATCCGCTCGCCTTCCTGCTCCGCAAGGAGGGCTTCACCGCCGCACTCGCCGCCACCGGCCAGGAGGCGCTGGAGGAGTTCGACCGCAACGGCGCCGACATCGTGCTGCTCGACCTGATGCTGCCCGGCATGAGCGGCACGGACGTGTGCAAGCAGCTGCGCCAGCGGTCCGCCGTCCCGGTGATCATGGTCACTGCGCGGGACAGCGAGATCGACAAGGTCGTCGGCCTCGAACTGGGCGCCGACGACTACGTCACCAAGCCCTACTCGGCCCGCGAGCTGATCGCCCGCATCCGCGCGGTGCTCCGCCGCGGCGGCGAGGCCGAGGAGCTGTTGCCGCAGGTGCTGGAGGCGGGGCCGGTCCGGATGGACGTCGAGCGGCACGTCGTCACGGTCGAGGGGGCCGAGGTCAGCCTGCCGCTGAAGGAGTTCGACCTCCTCGAGTACCTGCTGCGCAACGTGGGCCGGGTGCTCACCAGGGGCCAGTTGATCGACCGGGTGTGGGGCGCGGACTACGTCGGCGACACCAAGACGCTGGACGTGCACGTCAAACGCCTGCGGTCCAAGATCGAACCCGATCCGTCGGTGCCCAAGCACCTCGTGACCGTCCGGGGTCTCGGTTACAAGTTCGAGTCCTGACCGGGTCGACCGGGTACGGTGCACCGCGTGCGCCTCGGGGTCCTCGATGTGGGGTCGAACACCGTCCACCTCCTTGTGGTGGACGCTCATCGGGGTGCCCACCCGACGCCGATGAGTTCGGAGAAGTCCGTGCTCCGCCTGGCCGAGCAGATCGACGGCACCGGGCAGCTCACCAGAGCGGGCGCGGACCACCTGGTCCGGACCATCGCCGCCTCGAAGGCCGCGGCCGAGAGGCTCGACTGCGAGGACCTGATGGCCTTCGCGACGTCCGCGGTGCGCGAGGCGGGCAACTCCGCCGAGGTGCTGGAGCGGGTGCGCGCGGAGACCGGCGTCGACCTCAAGGTGCTCACGGGCGAGGACGAGGCCCGCTACACGTTCCTCGCGGTCCGCCGCTGGTACGGGTGGTCGGCGGGCAGGCTCCTGTGCCTGGACATCGGCGGCGGTTCGCTGGAGCTGGCCGTCGGTGTGGACGAGGTCGCCGAGGAGGCGTTCTCGCTGCCGCTCGGCGCGGGCAGGCTCACCAGGACGAGGTTCCGCAAGGACCCGCCGAGCCGTTCCGAGGTGCGCGACACCACCGAGTGGCTGGACGAACAACTGGCCTCGGTGGCGAAGAAGCTACGCCGTTCAGGTACACCTGATCGTGTGGTCGCCACGTCGAAGACCTTCCGCACGCTCGCCCGGCTGACGGGTGCGGCGCCGTCCTCGGCGGGCCCGAGGGCGCACCGCGTCCTCACCGACGCCGGGCTGCGGCAGCTGATCGCCTTCGTCTCGCGGATGTCCGCGGGCGACCTCGCCGAGCTGGAGGGCGTGAGCTCCAGCCGGTCCCACCAGCTCGTCGCGGGGGCCCTCGTGGCCGACGCCACGATGCGAGCGCTGTCACTCACGCAGGTCGAGATTTGCCCCTGGGCCCTGCGGGAAGGTGTCATCCTCCGCCGGTTGGACCACACTAACGGCTCGGAACAGACCGCGCCGACGGCTCAAGGCCGGCAGCCGGGTGACACTGGACGTTCAGCCCAGCACGGAGCACGGTGGAGTTGATGAGTCGAGAGAGCGAGTCCGAGCAGACTCAGCGGACGGTCGCTGAGCTCCTTGCCCAGTACGGCGCCAGCGCGGGCGACGCCCCGCCGCGGCGTCGGCGTCGGCGTGCGGAGGACCCGACCGACACGGCTCCGCAGGCGATCATCGAGCGGATCAACTCCGACAGCGGCGAGATGAAGGTGATCGACCCGTCGGTCGAGCCACCCGCGACCCGCACGGGCAGGCGCGCGAAGCCGGACGTGGACCCCGACCGCACCCAGTACGCGGCGCCGGTCCGTCCGGAGCCGCCGAAGCCCGTGCGCGCCGAGCCGCCGCCGAAGGTGAGCCCGCCCCCCAGGGCCGAGCCGCCCAAGGCCGGTCCTCCGCCGCGCGTCGAACCGCCCCGCGCGGCCCCGGTGCGCCCGGAGCCGCCGAGGGTGGACCAGGCGCGCCCCGAGCCGCGCCGCCCCGAGCCCCGCCGCGCCGCGGTGCCCCCGGTCGACCCGGCCGAGGAGACGCGGCAGGTGCCGCCGATCGTCGACGAGTACTCGCTGCCGTCGATCCCGAAGCCCGGCGGGCTGCCCGACCACCCGTCGCGGCCGAACCTGCCGAAGCCCGAGCAGTCCTCGCGGGCGAACCTGCCGAAGCCGGACCCGTCGCGGGCGAACCCGCCCACACCGGAGCAGTCCTCGCGGGCGAACCTGCCCAAGCCGGACCCGTCGCGGGCGAACCCGGCCCGCCCGCCCCTCGGCCCGCCGCCCCCGGCGCCCGTGCGCGAGGCGATGACCGAGGTCATCCCGCGCGTCCCGGCCGAGCCCGGCGCGGCCGACACCCAGATCACCCACGCCGTCCCGGTGTTCCCAGGGGCGCCGCCGAAGCTGCCCGACCCGCTGCCGGACGCCCGTCCCGAGGAGTGGTTCGGCGACGACGACGAGGAGTTCGCCGAGCAGGAGAACACCGCGGCCCACCCCGGCCCGTACGTCGACGACTACTCGGACGACTACTCCGTCGGCGGTTTCGACGCCGAGCAACCGGCCGGTCTGTCCGACGTCGACGAGGTCGACGTCGAGGAGCTGGAGGACCTGGACGACGTCGAGCGCTCCCCGGTCAAGGAGTGGCTCGTCATGATCGGCCAGCTCGCGGTCGGCGTCCTCGGCGGCGCCGCGCTGTGGCTCGGCTTCAACTTCCTGTGGCGCGCGATCCCCGCGGCCGCGCTGGTGCTCGCCCTCGGCGTGACCGTCGGGCTGGTGCTGCTGGTCCGCAAGATCCGCAAGGCCGACGACCTCCAGACCACGCTGCTGGCCGTGCTCGTCGGGTTGATCGTGACGGTCTCACCAGCGGCGATGCTGCTGGTGAAGTCTTGACCATCCCGGTAGGGCTCTCCACGGCATCGGTCTGGCCGCAGCCGGCGGGCGCCGCGTTCGAGCTGGCGGCCGAACTGGGCTACGACGGCGTCGAGGTCATGGTCTGGGCCGACCCGACCAGCCAGGACGTGCGGGCGCTGGAGCGGCTGAGCCAGCGCACCGGCGTGCCCGTGCTGGCCGTGCACGCGCCGTGCCTGCTGATCACCCAGCGGGTCTGGTCGCCCGACCCGGTCGAACGGCTGCGCCGCAGCGTCGAGGCCGCGGGCGAGCTCGGCGCGCGCACCGTCGTGGTGCACCCGCCGTTCCGCTGGCAGCGCCGCTACGCCGACGGCTTCGCCGACCTCGTCGAGTCCCTGGAGGACTCCGGCGGTGTCGACGTGGCGGTGGAGAACATGTTCCCGGTCCGCCGGGCGCTCGGTCGGGGCCGGTCGGTGCAGGTGACCGCGTTCGCCCCGTCCATCGACCCCACCGACGTCGGCCACCGGCACTACACGCTCGACCTGTCGCACACCGCCGCCGCGGGCGTCGACGCCGTCGAGCTGGCCAAGCGGATGGGCGACGGGCTCACGCACATCCACCTCGCCGACGGCAGCGGCGCGGCCAAGGACGAGCACATGGTCCCCGGTCGGGGCAGCCAGCCGTGCGCCGCGGTGTGCGAGAACCTCGCGCGGGGCGGCTTCGCGGGCCAGGTCGTCCTGGAGATCAACACCAGGCGCGCCCGAGGTGCCGCCGAGCGGTCGAGGATGCTCGCCGAGTCCCTCCTGTTCGCCCGCCTCCACCTGGACTGGCGAGCCGAGCGCTGAACGCCGCCGACCCCGTAAGGTCAGTCCGGTGAACCCGTTGCGCTCCTTGATCCTCGCGGCGGCGGGCAACGACACCGTCCGCGGACTCGTGGCGTCGGCCCCCGTCAGCCGCGACGTCGTGCGCCGGTTCGTCGCGGGCGAGTCGACCGAGGAGGCCGTCGAGGTCACCAGGTCGCTGGTGGCCGACGACCTCCACGTGACCCTGGACCACCTCGGCGAGGACACCACCAACCGCACGCAGGCCGAACGCACCGTGCGCGCCTACCTGGAGCTGCTGGACCGCCTGCACGCCACCGGCCTCGCGGGCAGGGCCGAGGTCAGCGTCAAGCTGTCGGCCGTCGGCCAGTCGCTCGGCGAGAACCTCGCGCTCACCAACGCGTCGCGCATCTGCGCCGCCGCCGAGCAGTGCGGCACGACCGTCACGCTCGACATGGAGGACCACACCACCACGGACTCCACGCTGCGCGTGCTCGCCGAGCTGCGCCGGAGCTGGCCGTGGGTGGGCGCGGTCCTCCAGGCGTACCTGCGCCGCACGCTGGACGACTGCCGTGAACTCGCAGGCAGCCGCGTCCGGCTGTGCAAGGGCGCCTACGCCGAGCCCGACGGCGTCGCCCACACCGACCCGCACGAGGTCGACCTGAACTACGTCCGCTGCGCCAACGTGCTCCTCGCGGGTGACGGTTTCCCCATGTTCGCCACCCACGACCCCAGACTGGTGGACGTGATCGGCGAAAGGGCGCGCTGGCACGACCGGAAGCCCGGTAGCTTCGAGTACCAGATGCTGTACGGGATCCGGCCCGCCGAGCAGCGACGACTGGCTTCGGAGGGGAACGTGGTGCGCGTGTACGTGCCGTACGGCGAGCAGTGGTACGGGTACCTGATGCGGAGGCTGGCCGAACGCCCGGCCAACGTCGCCTTCTTCCTGCGGTCGCTGGTCAGCCGCTCATGACGATTCGTACGAGGAGCTCGGTGCCCACGTTCACGGCTGCCAGTGCAGTGCGTTCGCTCGGAGACAGCACCTACACGGCGAGCCTGCCCGCGGAGTGGACCATCGGTCCCAAACCGCACGGCGGTTTCCTGCTGGTGCTCGCCGCCCGAGCCGCCGTTCGGACCGCGACGGACGCGGTCCCCGGCACCGAGGGCCTGGCACCCCTCGCCGTCAGCTCGCAGTTCCTGCGGGCCCCCGAAGTCGGTCCGGTGCTGATCCGGACGGAGATCCGCAAGGCGGGCCGGACGGCGACGGTGGTCTCGACGACCATCGAGCAGCGCGGCCGGAGCTGCGTCGAGTCCGTGGTGACCGTCGGCAGGCTCCCCGAGCAGCCACCGGACTACGCGGCCCTGCCGTCCATCGCCGCCGAGCCGCCCGCCGACTCGATCGACCTCAGCACGATGGAGTCGGGCGGCGTCTACAAGCTCGGCGCCGTGTGCGACGTGCGGCTGGACCAGCAGGGGGCGGGCTTCCTCACCGGGCGCACCGGCGACCCGCTCGTGCTGCGCCTGTGGGTGCGGCCGAAGGGCGAGCGCCCGGACGCGTACTTCGCCCTGGTCGCGAGCGACATCTCGATGCCCGTGACGTTCAACCTCGGGCGGTTCGGGTGGTCGCCGACGGTGCAGCTCACCGCGCTGGTGCGCGCCAACCCCGCTCCGGGGTGGCTGCGGGTGCAGGTGTCGTGCAGCGCCGTGCACGGGCAGTGGTTCGACGAGGACAGCGTGGTGATCGACTCGACCGGGCGGCTCGTGTGCCAGGCGCGGCAGCTGGCACTGACGCCCGCCGGGTGAGCGGCTGCTCCACCCCGGTCGCACGGGGGTGCCCGCGCCCGCTCCGCCGCTGAACCGGCTCGCGCGGGCGTGGCACCCTTGGGGTCATGACGACGATCGCCGTGCTCGGCGCGGGCAAGATCGGGGAAGCCCTGCTGTCCGGGCTCCTCCAGGGTGGCCGCGAACCCCATGAGCTGCTGTTCACCGAGAAGCACCCGCAGCGGGCCGAGGAGTTGGCCAAGCAGTACGGCACGGACGCCGTGGACGTGGCCCAGGCCGCCGCGCGCGCCGACGTGCTCGTGGTCGCGGTGAAGCCGCAGGACATCGAGCCCCTCCTGGACGAGCTGGCGCCGGTGGTGCGCCCCGGCGCGCTGGTCGTCTCGCTCTGCGCGGGCCTTCCGACCGCCCTGTACGAACGCAGGCTGCCCGAGGGCACCGCGGTGGTCCGGGTCATGCCGAACACGCCGATGCTCGTCGGAGAGGCGATGAGCGCCATTTCCGCGGGTGCCCACGCGGGACCGGAGCACCTCGACATCGTCGAGGAGCTGCTGTCGACCGTCGGCAGGGTCGCGAGGGTCCCCGAGGCGCAGCAGGACGCCGTGACGGCGCTCTCCGGCTCGGGACCGGCGTACTTCTTCTACCTCGTCGAGGCGATGATCGACGCGGGCATCCTGCTCGGCATCCCGCGCGACCTCGCCGGGCAGCTGATCATCCAGTCGGCGGTCGGGGCCGCGGCGATGCTGGCGCGGGGCGACCAGCACCCGGTGATCCTGCGCGAGGCCGTCACGTCGCCCGCGGGCACGACGATCATGGCGATCCGCGAGCTGGAGAAGCACGGGGTGCGCGCGGCGTTCCTCGCGGCCATCGAGGCGGCGCGCGACCGTTCGGCCGAGTTGGGCCGTGCGCACCAGGACGGGTGACGGCGCCGGGGGACTTTGCACGTCGCAGTAGCCCCACCTGTCCCGCTACTCTCGGGAGCAGCACGTGCGTGTCGAACCGTCGGTGGGGAAGCCGACGGCACGACACGTGTCGAAGGACGCGGTGATAACCATGCCTGCGAAGGAGAACGATCGATCGAGCCTCGTTCAGGTCCAGTTCCTGACCGTGGCCGAAGTGGCCTCCATGATGCGTGTCTCGAAGATGACGGTGTACCGGTTGGTGCACTCCGGGGAGCTGCCCGCGGTCCGCGTGGGCAAGTCGTTCCGGGTGCCCGAGAAGGCCGTGCACGCCTACCTCCAGAACGCGTATTTCGACGCCGGGTGACCTCGGGGTCGGGCCGGTGTGCGGCGCGGGGTAAACTGGGCAGCCGTTCGTGCCTGGTGTCGGCGCGCCTGCTTGACGGGCGCACGTCCGTAGGTTGCACCGGAGCATGGAGAACCACCAACGTCTAGTAGCTAAGGAACCCGCATGGGCTCGGTCATCAAGAAGCGCCGCAAGCGCATGTCGAAGAAGAAGCACCGCAAGTTGCTTCGCAAGACTCGCGTTCAGCGTCGCAAGCGCGGCAAGTAGCCCACGCGCGGGTTCTTCATTCAGCGCTCGACTGCCGCCGATCCCGGTCTCCGGGGTCGGCGGCAGTTGTGTTTGGACCACCCGGTCCCAACGGGTGGGAGTGCGCCGCACCCTGACGAGATGGACTCGGTCCGATCGGGTGATTAGCCCGTAAAGCCTGCGTGACCTGCGTCAAGACGGCGTTCCGGGACGGCGCGGTCACCGGTTTCCCTTGTAGCATCGAGCCGCTCAAGCACCCTGACATGGAGTCGCATGGCGCCGAAGGTCGTTCTCGTCACCGGAGTGAGCCGCTTCCTCGGCGGCAACCTCGCCGCGCGGTTCGCCGCCAACCCCGACATCGAGCGGGTGCTCGGCGTCGACACGGAACCACCACCGCGCGACCTCCTGCGCCGGATGGGTCGGGCGGAGTTCGTGCGCGCCGACATCCGCAACCCGCTGATCGCCAAGGTGATCGCCACGGCGGGTGTCGACACCGTCGTCCACGCGTCGGTCACCGCCAACCCGGCGGGCCCGACGGGGCGGACGGTGATGAAGGAGATGAACGTCATCGGCACGATGCAGCTCCTGGCCGCGTGCCAGAAGTCGCCGCACGTGCGCAAGCTGGTCGTGAAGTCGACCAGCGCGGTCTACGGCTCCAGCCCCCGCGACCCCGCGGTGTTCACCGAGGAGATGGGGCCCAAGGACCTGCCGTCCAGCGGCTACGCCAAGGACGCCGTCGAGGTCGAGGGCTACGTCAGGGGCTTCTCCCGCCGCCGCCCGGACGTGGACGTGACCACGCTCCGGTTCACGAACTTCATCGGCCCGCGCATCGACACCGTGCTCACCCGGTACTTCGCCCTGCCGGTGGTGCCCACCGTGTTCGGCTACGACGCGCGCGTCCAACTCCTGCACTCCGAGGACGCCCTGGCGATCCTGGAGCGCGCCACCACGCACGACCTCCCCGGCGTCTACAACGCGGGCGGTGAAGGCGTGCTGCTCCTCTCGCAGGCCATCCGCCGCGCGGGCAGGCTGACCCTGCCGGTGCCGAGCGGAGCCGTGCCGAGCGTCGGTCGCTTCTTCCGCAGCGCCCGACTGGTCGACTTCTCACCCGACCAGATGCGGTTCCTCAACTGGGGCCGGGTGGTCGACACCAGCCTGCTCAAGCGCCAGTTCGGCTTCACCCCCCGCTGGACGACGCGCCAGGCCTTCGACGACTACGTGAGCGGCCGCGGACTCCGCCCGCTCATCGCCCCGGAGCGGGTGGAGGCGATCGAGCGCGGACTCCTCGACGTCGCCGCGAAGCTCCGCTAGTACCACTTCAGTGAGGAGATGGACCCCGTGGCAGGAGCACGCGTGATCCCGTTGCACGGTGCTGACCGCAACCCGGCATCCCCGACCAGGCCCCGCGGGCCGAGGCCGGTCCCGGCCCACCAGCCGGCGGTGGAGGAGCCACCGCTCGCGGTGGCACCGGAACCCCAGCAGGAGCGGGGAGAGGACTGGGAGCAACGCCTGGGCGGCCTGCTCGACTTCATCCGCAGGCGGCTCGTGGGCGACTACGAGGTCGACGAGTTCGGCTTCGACCCGGACCTGACGGACAACATCATCATGCCCCCGCTGAAGCCGCTGTACGAGAAGTGGTTCCGCGTGGAGACGACCGGCATCCACAACATCCCTGCCGAGGGCGGCGCGCTCCTGGTCGCGAACCACTCGGGCACCCTCCCGCTGGACGCCACCATGACGGCCTTCGCCGTGGCGAAGGAACACCCCGCCAACCGCCACCTGCGGATGCTGGGAGCAGACCTGGTCTTCAAAACCCCGCTGCTGGGCGCACTGGCCAGGAAATCGGGCCAAACACTGGCCTGCAACCCGGATGCGGAACGCCTGCTCAGCTCAGGCGAAGTAGTGGGCGTCTGGCCAGAGGGCTTCAAGGGCATCGGCAAGCCCTTCAAGGACCGCTACAAGCTCCAACGCTTCGGCAGGGGCGGCTTCGTCTCGGCGGCGCTCAACACCGGCGTCCCCATCATCCCGGTCTCGATCGTGGGAGCGGAGGAGATCTACCCCATGATCGGCGACGTCAAGGCCCTGGCAAGGCTCTTCGGCTTCCCCTACTTCCCCATCACGCCAACATTCCCACTACTAGGACCACTGGGAGCAATCCCGCTGCCGTCAAAGTGGTACATAGAGTTCGGCGCACCGATCGCAACGGACAACTTCGGCGAAAACGCGGCAGAAGACCCCATGCTGGTCTTCAACCTGACGGACCAGGTAAGGGAAACAATCCAACAAACCCTGTACAAACTACTGACCCAACGCAGAAACGTCTTCCTCGGCTAGACAAAAGGCGACACAACGCCTTCCCCGAAGCCATGGCCGATTTTGCTCGGGGGATTTGCCCCCTGCCCTGGTAGATCGGGCAGGGGGACACCACCTGCCCTTGAGCCCGAGCAAAGGGGCAAGTCGAGGGGCCCCCGAGTCACGTCGGCCATCCCCTCTGGGACTCGTGGATGCCGGCTCTCACCCCTGGGACCTGCGGATACCGGACCCACCGCCAACCCCGGCACACCTCAGGCGTGCCGCCGCCGATAAGCCATCCCAGCAGCCACGGCCCCGGCCAGTACCCCAGCCCCCAACACGGAAGGCACCCCGATCTTCGCCGCCTTCCGCCCGGTCCGGAAGTCCCGAACCTCCCACCCGCGCCGCCGAGCCGTCTCCCGCAACCCGGAATCCGGATTGACGGCCACGGCGTTCCCCACCACGGACAGCATCGGCACGTCATTGGCGGAATCGGAATAGGCGGTGCACCGCCGGAGGTTCAACCCCTCCTTCGCGGCCAACGCCCGAACGGCCTGGGCCTTCGCCTTCCCGTGCAGCAGGTCCCCGACCAGTCGACCCGTGTAAATGGAATCGGTGGACTCGGCGACCGTTCCCAGTGCTCCGGTCAACCCCAGCCGCCGAGCGATGATCTGGGCCAGTTCGACGGGCGTGGCGGTGACCAGCCACACCCTCTGCCCGGCGTCCAGGTGCTTCTGCGCCAGCGCCTGGGTACCGGTCCAGATCCGGTCCACCATCAGCTCGTCGTAGATCTCCTCGCCGAGCGAGATCAGCTCCGCCACCGACCGCCCGGCCACGAACGACAGCGCCTGCTCCCGCATCGCCTTGACGCTCTGCGGGTCCTCACGCCCCCCGACCCGGAACTTCAACTGCTGCCACACGAACCCGGCGAGGGCCGAGGTGTTGAAGTAGTCCCGAGCGGCCAGTCCCCGCGCGAAGTGGAACATCGACGCACCCATCATCATGGTGTTGTCGACGTCGAAGAACGCGGCGGCGGTCAGGTCGGTGGCCCGTTCGGCCGGGTCGTCCATGGGCAGCGCCGCGGCGAGAGCAGCCTCGGCGGAGGCCTCTCCGGCCAGCGCGGCCGCCCGTTCGCGATCGGCCGAGCTCTCTACACGCCTCCATGACACAGCCAGCGCCTCCTGGTCAACCTGCGAGCTCTGGCATCAGGGTAGCGATCAGGAACCGAACGCAATGCCGGGTAGCCCGGGGAGTGGCAAAGGCAACGGAACGGTGATCGTCGGCAAACCGAGCGACGGCACCGTCGGGAGCACCGACGTGATCGGCGGCAGCAGCGGCGGAGGCGACGTCGGGGTGGTCGGGTCCGGTGCGGGAACCCCGGAGGCGGGCGGTGACGCGGGCGGCACCGGAGCCTGGGGGACGGTGGGCACGGGCGGGTTGACCAGCACCGACGGTTCGGGCGACGACGGTGAACCCGGAACGGGGGCGCCGGTCGAGCACGGCGAGTCGGCGGGCAGCGGCCCGATGTCGTCCACGGTCCCGGACGTCACCGGGGAGCACCCGGTGCGCCCCCGCAGGTCCGCCGTCCGCTGCGCGATGCGGGCCAGGAGGGTCAGCGATGCAGCCGATCGGGTCACGGCCGCTTCGGGAAGCCGCGTCCGCAGGTCGGTCAAGCGGGCGTACTGGGTCCTCGCCCACTCGTCCAGCGTCCCCAGCACCCGCTCGTCGGAGTTCGTCCCGACCGCGGACAGCTCGCGCGCCCCGGCGGCGGTGTCGGCGTCGAAGTCCGTCAACGCCGTCAGGTAGGCCCCGAGCGGGCCGTCGTCGCCGTGCTCGTCGGTCAGCGTCTCCAGTTCGGCGAGTCGCGCGGTGGCGAACTCCAGCCGCTTGAGGGCCTTCGACTCGTCCCCGAAGGTGAACCCCAGGGACGCGGACTCCGCGGTCCGCTTCATGCCGTACAGGGCGTCTCCGGGCAGCGCGTCACGACTCAGCAGCAGGCTCATCCCGGCCAGCGACAGCACCAGGCAGAGCGCCGCCGCCGCGGCGACGGCTAAGCGCCCCCGCGCGCTGGACCGCCGGGGTTTGAGGATCGTGACGGCCGACGTGGGCCGTTCGGCTTCGAGGATCCGCTGCCGCATCCGCTCGCGCGCCGCCGCGTCCGGACCGCTGGTCGAGGCCGCCTTCCGGAGCGCGTCGACCACGGCCAGCTCGGCCGCCAGTTCGGGATCGACGCTCTGCGGACGCGACTCGACGGCACGAGCGAAGCGCTCGTGCTGCCTGCGACGCCCAAGCGGCGTGATACCTCTGCCCACCATCCCGCACCATCTCGACTTCAAGACCTGACCCGAACAACGAAAGGACGTGCGCGGGGGTTACGCGAACGGGATCTTTGCGATGGCGATCACCGCAACCAGGCGGGCAGCAACGTGGCCAACCGCCGCACGGCGCGGTGCTGCAACGCCTTGATCGCGCCTTCGTTGCGCCCCATCCTGGCGGCCGTCTCGGCCACCGACAACCCCTGGATGAACCTCAGCGTGATGCACTCCCGCTGGTCGTCGCCGAGCTGGCCGACGCAGCGCAGCAGCTCCGCGTTGGTCGCGTCGGTGAGGACCTCCTGCTCCGGACCGCTCGCGACCTCGCGGTTGTCCGCGAGCTCGGCGGTGGTGACCTCCAGCCGGTACCGGCTCGACTTCACGTGGTCGTAGACGATGTTCCTGGCGATCGTGACGAACCACGCACCCACGTCGCGACCCTGGTAGCTGACCGACCCGATGCTCCGCAGCGCCCGCAGGAACGTCTCGCTGGTCACGTCCTCCGCCAGGTTGCGGTCGCCGACGCGGAACAGCACGTACCGGTAGACGACGTCCACGTACCGGTCGTAGAGCACACCGAACGCGGCCGTGTCGCCCTCCTGGGCGGCACGGACCAGGTCCCACGGCGTCTGCGCCGTGTCGATGTCCGTCTCCTCGGCCGTGGTCGACTGCCCTCCTGCGCTCCGCCCCGAGCGGAACGTCCGGATGGATCGGACGTTGTTCGCGCGTCCCCTGGAGATCATCGGGTAGCGGCTCCTCCACAGGTTCGCCGTGGCGCGAGCATACGGGTTGTTACTCCTTAGTAGGTAGCGAAGGGCCGTCACGGTTGTGCGACGCGCAAGCCATGCCTACATGACTCGGGCCACGCGTGACAGACTGCGATGAGCGTGAAGGTTGTTCATCAGGAGGTCACCTTGACCGAGTCTGCCCGGAACGTCGCCGACCTGGTCAGCGCTTCAGCGCTGCGCGGGCCGCACCACGCCGCGTTGATCGACGTGGCGAGCGGTGCGCAGTACACCTGGGGCCAGGTGGACACGGCGGTGAACGCGCAGGCCCGAGCGCTGGTCGACGCGGGTGTCGCGCCCGGTGACCGGGTCGTGGTGCGCCTCCCCACGGGGCCGGAGTTCTGCGTCGCGGTGTTCGGCGTGCTGCGGGCGGGCGGCGTCGTCGTCCCCGCCGGGCCCGGACAGCCGCTGCGGGAACTCGAACGCCTGATCTCCGACAGCGGCGCCCGACTCCTGCTCGGTGACGGAGGCGGCGCCGACCTCCCGGTGATGGGACCGCCCGCGCTCGTGGTCGAGGACGAGCTGGAGTTCGCCCCCGTCGGCGGCGGCGAGGACCTCGCCGTGCTCGGCTACACCTCGGGCACGTCCGGCGTGCCGCGCGGCGCGATGCTGACCCACCGCGCGCTGCTCGCGAACGTCGGCCAGTGCGCCGCGCTGCGGCCCGCTCCGGTGACCGCCGGGGACCGGGTGCTGCTGGCGCTGCCGCTGTTCCACGTCTACGGGCTGGGGCCGGGCCTCTTCCAGGTGGCCGGGGCGGGCGCCACGGCCGTGCTCCTGGAGCGGTTCGACGCCGGGACGGCGCTGGAGACCGTGCGCGAGCACCGCATCACGACCGTCGTGGGCGTGCCGCCCATGTACCAGGCCGTCCTCGCGCAGCCCGCCGAGCGGCTCGGCGAGAGCCTCTCCACCGTCCGGCTGTTCACCTCCGGCGCGGCGCCGCTGCCGAAGGGCGTCCTGGACGCGATGCGCGACGCCGTGGGGCTGCCGATCTACGAGGGGTACGGCCTCACCGAGACCGGGCCCGTGCTGACGTCCACCCTGGTGGGTGGTTCGCCGAAGCCGGGTTCGGTGGGCAGGCCGCTGCCGGGGGTCGAGCTGCGCCTGGTGGACACCGACGGCCGGGTGCTGGACCAGGACGAGGACGAGCCGGGGACCGGGCTGGTGTCGGTCCGGGGGGCCAACCTGTTCAGCGGGTACTGGCCGGACGGCGCGCACGGGCCGGACGCCGAGGGCTGGTTCCGGACCGGGGACGTCGGGTACCTGGACGCCGAGGGCGACCTGCACCTGGTGGACCGGGCAGGCGACCTGATCATCGTCAACGGGTTCAACGTGTACCCGCACGAGGTCGAGCGCGTGCTGGGCGAGCTGGAGCAGGTGGCCGAGGCCGCCGCCGTCGGGGTGCCGGACGAGCGGACCGGGGAGTCGGTGAAGGCCGTGCTGGTGCTGCGCGAAGGGGCGGAGTTGAGCGCGGAGGCCGTGGTCGAGCACTGCGCCGCCCGGTTGGCGAAGTTCAAGGTGCCGACCGTGGTGGAGTTCGCGGTGGAGCTGCCGCACTCGGCCACCGGGAAGTTGGCTCGGGCTCGGTTGAGGATGCCGCTCGCTTGAGGCTGGTTCCGGTGGGTGGGGTGGTTGCCGGTCTCGTCGGGGTGGCTGCTGGTTCCGTTGGATCGGGTAGCTGCCGGTCCTGCCGGATCGGGTAGCTGTTGGTCCCAGCGATCTGGTGGCTGCCGGTCCCAGCGGATCCGGTGCCTGCCGGTCCCAGCGGATCTGGTGGCTGCCGGTCCCAGCGGTGGTGGCCGATTTGACTCGGGGACCCCTCGATTTGACCCTGTGATCGGGCTCAAGGGCAGGTGGTGTCAACCTGCCCGATCTACCAGGGTAAGGGTCAAATCCCCCGAGTAAAATCGGCCACGTTCAGGGCGCTGGCCTGCGGTTTCGCGGTGCTCGCCCCCGGTCGCCTCGGTGCCCGTTCGCCCCGGCGTCCGGTTGCCCCGGTGCCTGGCCGCCTCGGTGCCCGGTCGCTCTGGTGGCCGGTGGCCCTGGTGGTGCTCGGTTGGGCCTGGTGCCCTGTCAGTCTGCTAGCGCTGCGCGTAGGCGTGGTTCTTCCACTGTCCAGTAGCCGTGTTCTTCGCCGTCCACGAGGATCACCGGTACTCGGTCGCCGTACTCGGCTCGCAGTTCGCGGTCCGCGTCCACGTCCTCGGTCGACCAGGGCACGCCTAGTTCGTCGCAGATGCGTTCCACGTCGGCCTTCGCCTGTTCGCACGCGTGGCAGTCGGTGCGGGTCATCAGAGTCACGTGGTGGGTCACCCGGTCATCGTGCCGGATCGGCTCCCGCCGCACCGAGCGCTCCGGCTGATTACCGTCTGCTTACGGTCGTCCGCGTTGGCGGCGAACCGGTCTGGTGCGGGAGTCGAATGTGCAGCATGGAGCCTTCCGCACAGCCACCCCCGAAGCCGCCTCGCCTCGCCGCGCCGGTCGCGGCTCTGATCGGGGTGCTGTCGGTCGCCGTCGCGCTCGCCGCCGGTCACCTCGTCGCCGGGTTCGTGGGGCCGTCGGCGTCGCCGTTCCTCGCCGTGGGCAACACGGCGATCGACCTGACGCCCGCACCGCTCAAGGACTTCGCGGTCCGCACGTTCGGCACGTACGACAAGCTCGTGCTGCTCGGCGGCATGGCCGCGGTGCTGCTCGGCGCCGCCGTGCTGGCCGGGCTGCTGTCGCGGCGCGGTCCGCTGCCCGGTTCGGTGCTCGCCGGAGCGCTCGGGTTGCTCGGGGTGGCCGCCGTGCTGGCTCGGCCGGACTCCGGGCAGCTCAGCGTCCTCGCGCCGATCGCCAGCCTGGTGGCGGGCATCGCGGTGTTCCGCTGGCTGCACCGGACCGCGTTCGCGCTGCGCGACGAGCAGCGGAGCGGGTCGGCCGACGGGCGGCGCACGCTGCTGATCGCGCTCGGCGCCACGGCCGCGGGGGCCGGTGTGGCCGGGTTGGTCGGGCAGTTCCTCGGCAACCGGATCGACGTCGAGGGGTCGCGGGCCGCTGTCGGGTCGATCAAGCCGACCACGCCCGCGCCGGAGATCCCGGCGGGTGCCGACTTCGCCTCGCAGGGCACGCCCTCGTTCATCACGCCGAACGCCGACTTCTACCGGGTGGACACGGCGCTGAGCGTGCCGCGGCTGCGTGCCGAGGACTGGTCGCTGCGGGTCCACGGCATGGTCGAGCGGGAGCTGACGCTGAGCTACGACGACCTGCGGTCGCGCGACCTGGTCGAGCGGACGATCACGATGACCTGCGTGTCCAACGAGGTCGGGGGGCCGTACGTGTCGACGGCGAACTTCACCGGCGTGCTGCTGCGGGACGTGCTGGAGGAGGCGGGCGTGAAGCCCGGTGCCGACCAGCTGTTCGGCACCAGCTCGGACGGGTGGACCGCCGGGACGCCGGTCGACGTCGTGATGGAGGCCGAGCGGGGTGCGCTGCTGGCGCTCGGCATGAACGGCGAGCCGCTGCCGGTCGAGCACGGGTTCCCGGTGCGGATGGTCGTGCCCGGCCTGTACGGGTACATCTCGGCGACCAAGTGGCTCGTCGACCTGGAGCTGACGACGTTCGACGCGAAGCGTTCGTACTGGATCGACCGCGGCTGGGGCAGGCTCGGGCCGATCAAGCCCATGTCGCGGATCGACTCGCCGAAGGGCCTGAGCAGGCTGACCGGTGGTGGCCGGACGACCGTGTCCGGCGTGGCGTGGGCCCAGCCCACGGGCGTCGCGAAGGTCGAGGTGCGCGTCGACGGCGGCCCGTGGCAGGACGCGACGCTGTCCGCCGACGTCAACGACAGCTCGTGGCGGATGTGGAAGGTGGAGCTCGACCTGCCCGCGGGGGGTCACACGGTCGAGTGCCGTGCCACCGACAAATCGGGATTCGTGCAGCCCCAGGCGCGCCTGGCGCCCATCCCCGACGGGGCCACCGGCTGGCATTCAGCCTTCTTCACGGTAGAAAAATAAACTCAATCGGGTGAAAGCCGAACCGGATCGCCCCCCGCTTCGAATGTCCGGTGACTAGCGAAGCAGAAATCAACAAGGAGTGATCCGCGTGAGGAAGACCCAGCTCGCCGTCGTTGGCGCCATTGCCGCCGCCACCCTGTCGATCGCGGCCTGCGGCAGCAGCGACACCGCCTCCACCGGTAGCTCGTCGACCGCCGGTGCGGCCACGACCACCACGACCGCCGCGACCAGCTCGTCCGCCATGGCGGGCGCGTCCGACGGCGTCACCCAGACCACGGACGTGTTCGGCGCGGGCTGTGCGTCCGTCCCGCAGGACCCGGCCAACAAGGGCTCGCTCCAGGGCATGGTGAGCGACCCGGTCGCCACCGCCGCCAGCAACAACCCGCTGCTCACGAAGCTCGTGGCCGCCGTGGGGGCCGCGAACCTCGGCGACACCCTGAACTCGCAGGCGGCGATCACCGTCTTCGCGCCGTACGACCCCGCGTTCGCCGAGCTGGGCGACGCCAAGTTCGCCGAGCTGGCCGCCGACCCGGCGACCCTGGGCAAGATCCTCCAGTACCACGTCGTCGGCAAGCGCTACGACGCCAAGGGCCTGGAGGCCGCCAAGACGGTCGACTCCCTCACCGGTCAGAAGCTGACGATCGCCGGTACCGGCGACACGATGACCGTCAACGGCGCGCCGGTGCTGTGCGGCAACATCCCCACCAAGAACGCCACCGTCTTCGTCATCGGCAAGGTGCTCACCCCGCCCGCCGCGTGATTCCAGAGCTCTTTCCCGACGTGGTGCCGTGACGCGGAACAAAGCGCCTCACGGCACCACGTCGATGTTTTCCGCCCGGTCCCGAATAGTTTTCGGACCGGGCGGTTCTCGTTGTGCGGAATCGTTCCCCCTGTGCATCGCAGGGTGGCGTTCCCACCCGAAAGCGGGGAATTCATCCGACCATCGGTCGACCTCCGTGGAACTGAATCGGTAGAGGCCCTCCCACCCCCGCCGACAGGGCGACGAGTGTCACCCGATCCGTGGTCCGACCAGCAGGTGACGGCCTGTGACCAGCGGCGAGCCGCCGTCACGCGAAGATCGCCGACTTTGTGCACGCCTTCACAAGCGGTACGGTGGTGGTGTCACACCGTCAGATGCCGAAGCGGTTTCACCGCTCGATGCCGACGGGTCCGTGCGTCGACTTTCGTGTGTTGTGAGGAGTTCCAGCGTGGTGGCTCAGCGGGGCGAGGGTGACGAGGTCGTGACCACCACCCCGGCCAACGCCGTCGTTCCGGAGCAGGACGAGGTCGTCGTCCGCGAGCGGGCTCGCGCCATCCCCGAGGCCGCCGTCGCCCGCCTCGCGGTGTACCTGAGGGTGCTGTCCGGCATGGTCGACCAGGGCGTGACGACGATCTCCAGCGAGGAGCTGTCCGCGGCCGCCGGGGTCAACTCGGCGAAGCTCCGCAAGGACCTCTCCTACGTCGGCTCGTACGGCACGCGCGGCGTCGGCTACGACGTCGAGGTGCTCGTCAGCCACATAGAGCGCATCCTCGGCCTGACCCGCAAGCACAGCGTCGCGGTGGTCGGGATCGGTAATCTTGGTCACGCCCTCGCCAACTACGGCGGCTTCCAGAGCCGCGGCTTCCCGGTCGCCGCGCTCTTCGACGTCGACGAGGACCTGACCGGTGTCCCCGTGGGTGGCATACCCGTCAACCACATCGACGACATCACGACGGTCTGCGTCGAGCGCGAGGTGTCGATAGGCGTCATCGCGACACCGCCGCAGGCGGCACAGGCGGTCTGCGACCGTTTGGTATCCGCAGGCGTGCAGTGCATCCTGAACTTCGCACCCGTCGTGCTCCAGGTCCCGGACGACGTCGAGGTGCGCAAGGTCGACCTGGCCGTCGAGATGCAGATCCTGTCGTTCCACGTGGCGCGACGGGCTGACGAGGCCTCGGCCGAGCAGGCGGCGAACGACTTGATCAACGGAGTGGGCGTGGACAGGGTGGTGATTCGCCCGTGAGTGCGCGAATCGGCTCGACCGTGAGCCGAACGGCTCGCGGAGACGTGGTGACGGCATGAGTGTGCTCGTCGTCGGTCTCTCGCACCGCACCGCCCCCGTCCCCGTGCTCGAACGGGTCACCGTTTCCGAGCCGGACCAGGGCAAAGTCCTCGCCGAGCTGCTGCGCAGCCCGAGCGTCTCCGAGGCGATGCTGCTCTCGACCTGCAACCGGGTCGAGGTCTACGCCGTCGTCGAGACGTTCCACGGCGGGATGAACGACGTGGTGAACGTGCTGGCCGCCCAGGCCGGTGCCGAGCCCGTCGAGCTGTTCGAGCACCTCTACGTGCACTACGCCGCCGCCGCGGTCGAGCACGTCTTCCGCGTCGCGGGCGGCCTGGACTCCATGGTCGTCGGCGAGGCCCAGATCCTCGGCCAGCTGCGCTCGTCCTACACGAGGGCCGACACCGAGGGCACGGTCGGCCGCGCGCTGCACGAGCTGGCGCAGAACGCGCTGCGCGTCGGCAAGCGCGTGCACACCGAGACCGGCATCGACCACGCGGGCGCCTCCGTCGTCTCCGAGGCCCTCTCCGACGCCGAGACCGAGCTGGGCGGCCTCGCGGGCCGCCGCGCCCTGGTCGTCGGCGCGGGCTCGATGGGCGGTCTCGCCACCGCCCACCTGCGCCGCGCGGGCATCGGCGAGGTCGTCATCGCCAACCGCACGGCCGCCAACGGCGCCCGGCTGGCCCAGTCGCTGATCGCCGAGGGCGTGCCCGCCAGCTCCGTCGACCTCGTGGAGCTGCGCTCCGAGCTGGCCGACGCGGACGTGGTGTTCGCCTGCACCGGCTCGATGGACACCGTCGTCGGCGTCGAGCTGCTGGCCGCGGCCCTGCTCGACCGCGACCCCGGCCGCCCCCTCGTCGTCTGCGACCTCGGCCTGCCCAAGGACGTCGACCCCGCCGCCGCCGACCTGGCGGGCGTGACCGTGGTCGACCTGGAGACCCTCCAGCGCAGGCTGACCGACGCTCCCACCGGGCAGGACGCCGCGCGCGCCACCGAGATCATCGGCGACGAGGTCCGCGGCTACCTCGCGGGCCAGCGCTCCGCCGCGGTGACCCCGACCGTCACGGCGCTGCGCAAGCGCGCCGCCGAGGTGGTCGACGCCGAACTGCTGCGCCTGGACACCCGCCTGCCCGAGCTGGACGCCGCCGTGCGAGGCGAACTCGCCAAGACCGTCCGTCGAGTCGTGGACAAGCTCCTGCACACCCCCACCGTGCGGGTGAAGGAGCTGGCCTCGGCCCCCGGCGGAGCCGGGTACGCCGAAGCCCTGCGCGAACTGTTCGGGCTCGACCCGCAGGTCCCCAACGCCGTCAGCCAGCCACACACAACGCAGCACGACAAGGGTGAGAAGCGGTGAACCGCATCCTCAGGATCGGCACCCGCGGGAGTGCTCTGGCACTCGCGCAGACGGGCCACGTCGCCGAAGTTCTCGAAAAGGCGGGCGCCAGGGTCGAGATCGTCGTGGTCTCCACGCCGGGCGACCGCTCCTCCGCGCCCATCGCGGAGATCGGCGTCGGTGTCTTCACCTCCGCGCTGCGCGACGCGCTGGCCGCGGGCGAGATCGACGTCGCCGTGCACTCGTACAAGGACCTGCCCACCGCTCCGGACCCCCGTCTGGCGCTCGCCGCCGTGCCGCCCCGCGAAGACCCGCGGGACGCGCTCGTCGCCCGTGACGGCCTCACCCTCGGGGAGCTGCCCGTCGGGTCGACCGTCGGCACCGGCTCGCCGCGGCGGGCCGCCCAGCTCGAAGCGCTCGGCCTGGGACTCACCATCGTCCCGCTGCGCGGCAACGTCGACACCCGCATCCGCAAGGTCGCCGACGGAGAGCTCGACGCCGTCGTGCTGGCCCGTGCGGGGATCGCGCGCCTCGGCCGCTCCGCCGAGATCACCGAGACCTTGGAGCCGATCCAGATGCTCCCCGCGCCCGCCCAGGGCGCTCTAGCAGTGGAATGCCGGGTCGACGACGTCGACACCGAGCACCTTCTTCAGTCCACTTTGGACGACTCGTCCAGTAGGGCCGCGGTAACCGCGGAGCGCGCCATGTTGGCCGCGCTCGAAGCTGGTTGCAGCGCGCCGGTCGGCGCACTGGCCGATGTGGTGGAAGACCTCGTGGAAGACGCAGCGGACGGGTCGACGCGCGTCGTCCTCCGCCTGTCCTTGCGCGGGGTCGCGGCGACTTCGGAGAACGACATGCTCCGAGCGTCCGCCACCGGTGACTTGACCGCAGCAGAGGAACTCGGCCGCGCGCTGGCCGCCGAGTTGCTCGACCTCGGGGCCGCGGTGCTCAGCGGCCCGGAGGCGTAGATGGGGAGTGCCCTGATGACCCGCGCACGCAAGACCCCCGGCCGAGTCGCATTCGTGGGCTCCGGCCCCGGCGACACCGGGCTGCTCACCGTCCGGGCCCACGACCTGCTCGCGAGGGCTGAACTCGTGGTCGCGGACCCCGACGTGCCAAGCGACATCGTCGCGCTGGTACCAGAGGGCGTCGAGGTCAGGCCCGCCGTGGGCGAGCCCGCGGACGTGGCCAAGGACCTGGTCGCCGAGGCGAAGAACGGCCACACCGTCGTCCGGCTCGTCGCGGGCGACCCGCTCACGCTCGACTCCGTGGTGAAGGAGGCGCAGGCCGTCTCCCGCACCAGCATCGCGTTCGACGTGGTGCCCGGCGTTCCCGCGGGCACCGCGGTGCCCGCCTACGCGGGTGTCGCGCTCGGCGCCGTGCACACCGAGGTCGACGTCCGCGGCACGGTCGACTGGGCGGGCCTCGCGGCCGCGCCCGGCACGCTCGTGCTGCACGCCAGCGGCAGCCACCTCGCCGAGGCCGCCTCGTCGCTGGTGGAACACGGCGTCGCACCGCAGACCCCGGTCGCGGTGACCGTCGACGGCACCGGCTTCGGCCAACGCACCATCGACACCACGCTCGCCTCGCTGGCCTCGGACGCGGGTGACCTCTCCGGTCCGCTCGTCGTCACGGTCGGCGCGGCCGTCGCGGGTCGCGCCCGGCTCTCCTGGTGGGAGTCGCGCGCGCTGTACGGCTGGCGCGTGCTGGTGCCCCGCACCAAGGAGCAGGCGGGCGCGATGAGCGACCGGCTGCACTCGCACGGCGCCATCCCGGTGGAGGTCCCGACCATCTCGGTCGAGCCGCCCCGCAGCCCCGCGCAGATGGAGCGGTCCGTCAAGGGCCTGGTCGACGGCCGCTACCAGTGGGTCGTCTTCACCTCGACCAACGCCGTCCGCGCGGTGTGGGAGAAGTTCCGCGAGTTCGGCCTGGACGCCCGCGCGTTCTCCGGCGTGAAGATCGCCTGCGTCGGCGAGAGCACGGCCGCGAAGGTCCGCTCGTTCGGGATCATCCCCGAACTGGTGCCGTCCGGTGAGCAGTCCAGCGAAGGCCTGCTGAACGACTTCCCGCCCTACGACGACATCCTGGACCCGGTCGACCGGGTGCTGCTGCCGCGCGCCGACATCGCCACCGAGACCCTCGCCGCCGGTCTGCGCGACCGCGGCTGGGAGATCGACGACGTCACCGCGTACCGCACGGTCCGGGCGGCCCCGCCGCCCGCCGACACCCGCGAGATGATCAAGTCCGGCGGGTTCGACGCGGTGTGCTTCACCTCGTCGTCCACGGTCCGGAACCTGGTCGGCATCGCGGGCAAGCCGCACGCGCGGACCCTGGTGGCCTGCATCGGCCCGCAGACCGCCGAGACGGCTCGCGAGTTCGGCCTCCGGGTCGACGTGCAGCCGGAGGAGGCGAACGTCCCGGCGCTCGTCGACGCGCTGGCCCAGCACGCCGCGCGCCTGCGCGCCGAGGGCGCGTTGCCGCCGCCGCGCAAGACCAAGCGCCTGCGCCGTTCCTGAGCCAGACCGATGTACCGCTGAGGCCATGCTCGGGACCACCGTCCTGGGCATGGCCTCGTTGGTTTCCGAACCCCACTCCAGGGAGTGCACGCCAGTGTTCCCAGCACACCGTCCCCGCCGCCTGCGGACCACGGCCGCGATGCGGCGGCTGGTCAGCGAGACCACCGTCCGGCCGAGGCAGCTCGTGCTGCCGATGTTCGTCAAGGAGGGCGCGACCCAGCCGGTCGCGATCTCCAGCATGCCGGGCGTGTTCCAGCACACCCGTGAATCGCTCGTCAAGGCCGCCGTGGAGGCCGTGCAGGCCGGCGTCGGCGGGCTGATGGTCTTCGGCGTGCCCGCCGAGCGGGACGCGGTCGGCTCCGGCTCGACCGACCCGAACGGCATCCTCAACGCGGCCCTGGCCGACCTGCGCTCGGAGCTGGGCGACAGCACCGTGCTCATGTCGGACTGCTGCCTCGACGAGTTCACCGACCACGGCCACTGCGGCGTGCTCGCGCCCGACGGCTCGGTCGACAACGACGCCACGCTGGAGGTGTACGGCGAGATGGCCGTCGCCCAGGCGCGGGCGGGCGCCCACCTGGTCGGGCCGAGCGGGATGATGGACGGCCAGATCGGCTTCATCCGCGCCGCGCTGGACGAGGCCGGGTTCACCGACACCGGCATCCTCGCCTACTCCGTGAAGTACGCGTCCGCGCTGTACGGGCCGTTCCGCGAGGCAGTGGACTCGCAGCTCAAGGGCGACCGCAAGACCTACCAGCAGGACCCCGGCAACGGCCGGGAGGCGCTGCGCGAGGTCTCGCTCGACCTCGCCGAGGGCGCGGACATGGTCATGGTGAAGCCCGCCGGGCTCTACCTGGACGTGGTGCGCTCGGTGAAGGAGATCGCGGACGTGCCGGTCGCGGCGTACCAGATCTCCGGCGAGTACGCGATGGTCGAGGCCGCCGCCGCGAACGGCTGGATCGAGCGCGAGCGCACGGTCCTGGAGACGCTGACCTCGATCCGCCGCGCGGGCGCCGACGTCGTGCTCACCTACTGGGCCACCGAGGCCGCTGCCTGGCTGGACCGGGAATGACGACCCGTCCCGCCAAGGCGGAGCACCCCCAGCCGCCCAAGCTCGTCGACCTCGCGCGCTGGCTGTGGATCGGCAGCGCCGTCCTGGGCTCCGTCGCGTTCCTGCTGGAGCTGACCAGCAGCGACCTGTTGCTCGACGAGCTGCGCAAGGCCCAGCCGGACCTCGGCCAGAGCGAGCTCGACGGCGCGATGTCCGCCGCGGTCATGTTCAGCCTCCTGGCGTGCGGGGTGCTGGTGCTCATCCACGCGACGATCGCCAACCGGATGGCCCGAGGCCGCAACTGGGCCCGGATCCTGATCACCGTGTTCGGCGCGGGCGGGATCATCATCGGCCTGATGAGGCTCCTGGTCGTCGTGTCGGGCCTCGCGTCGGCCTTCGAGCAGACCGTCAGCCCCGTCAACCTCGCCTTCAGCTTGGTCACGATGGCGATGGACGCCGCGGTTCTGGTCCTGGTGTTCCAGCCTTCCGTCGCAGGTCACTTCCGCAGCGCTCCGGTGGGTCAGCAGACCACCACCCCCAGTAGCTAACGGATTGTGATTTCACCTGAAAAACACATGCGCAGGTCCTTACCGTGCGCGTCATGACCAACCCGAACGATCCTTACGCACAGCAAGGCGGCTACCCGCAGGGCCAGCAGCCCGGCGGGTACCCCCAGCAGGGCCAGCCCGGTTTCCCCCCGCCCCCGCCCCTGGGCCACAGCGACACCGCCGCGGCCGTGAAGCCGAAGGCCGTCGACACCGCCTACCTCTGCTGGCTGGTGGCGGCAGGTACGTCCATCCTGTCGAGCATCCTCAGCTTCTTCACCGCCAAGGCCCTCGCTGAGAAGCTGGCGAGGGACATCCTCGGGACGAACGACCTGGGCCCCGAGTTCCAGACGGCGCTGGAGCAGTCGTCCCCCGGCTACGGCAGCATCATCTTCTCGCTGCTCATCGCCGCGCTGTGGGTCGTCGTGGTGATGCAGATGCGCAAGGGCGCCAACTGGGCCCGCATCCTGCTGACCGTGCTCGGTGGTCTGAGCCTGCTCCTGGGCATCTTCAGCATCTGGGTGTACTTCGGCCTCGGCTTCCTCGGCCTGCTCCAGGGCGTCCTCGCGCTGGTCAGCTACGCGGCCATCGCGGCAGGCATCGTGTTCATGTTCAAGCCCGAGTCGAACCAGTACTTCAAGGCCAGCTAGGTGATCCGGACCCCGGGGTCGCCGTCGACGCCTGTCGCGGTGGACAGCGACCCCGGTCGGTTCTAGCGTTTCGGTGTGTGACGACTCCACAGGATCCGGGGGACCGGGAGCAGCCTGCGCCGTTCCCCTCCGCACCGCCGCCACCGCCCGAGCAGCAGCAGGCAACTCCGCACCAGGGCGAGGTCGCGCCGAACGTGTTCTCGGCACCGCCGCTCAGCGCGGCCGACCTGGGGCGCGGCACGCCGGTCGGCGAGGCGCCCAAGGAGCTGCGGATCGCGTACTTCCTGTGGCTCGGGGTGGCCTTCCTCCTGCTCGTCGCCGCGGTCTTCACGTTCACGTCGTACGACGCGGCCCTCGACGCGGCGCGCCAGGCGAACTCCGGCCTCACCGACGAGCAGCTGAAGACCGGCGTCTCGTTCTTCATCGGCGCGTTCGTGGTCATCGACCTGGTGTTCGCGGGCCTGTTCGTGCTGTTCGCGGTGAAGCTGAAGGCGGGCAGGAGCTGGGCCCGGCTGTGGTTGATGATCCTCGGCGCGGTGGTCTTCTTCGTGCAGGTGCTCGGCCTGAGCCTCCTGAGCGTCATCACCGGCCTGCTGATCATCGGTGGCTTCGTGCTGATGAACCTCCGCCCGTCGTCCGACTTCATCAACGCCCAGCGATCACCGTGACGACCGGGACCGCACCCCCGCTCGCGGTGCGCGCCGCGGTGGGGGTGTGGCTGGCGCTGTCGGTGTTCGGCCTGTTCAACGTGGCCTTCCTGTGGCTGAACCGCGACAAGGTGCGCGAGGCGCTGCCGCCCGAGTTGACGGTCGGGGGCACGCTGGGGCCGCTCACCGTCGCCGCCGTGGTCTTCGCCGCCGCCTACGGCCTGTTCGCGTGGCTGCTCCGCCGGGGCGTCCGCCGGGCCCGCCTCGGGCTCTCGGTGACCGCGTTCGTGCACCTGGTGTGGGTGGTGCTGCCGGGCGCGAGCCTGGCCAGCCTGATCTCGGTCGTGCTGCTCGGCGTCGGATTGGTGCTCACCTGGCGTCCCGCTGCCGCACACTGGTTGCGAGAGCAGGAGTAGGGAACAGCGGGGGGACCTCCATGGCCGAGCACGAACCGTTCGCGTCGCCGTACCACCAGGTGCGGCTCCCGGGGCAGGAGCAGGAGCAGCCGCCGGGGTGGGTGTCGCCGGTGGTCGGGCCGATGCCGTCGTCGTCGTGGGAGACCGCCGAGCGGACCCGCCCCGCGACCCTGACCGCGTCCTTCTGGTGCTGGCTCGCGGCGACCGTTCTGGTCGTCCTCGGCCTTCCCGGCGTGTTCGCCCTCCAGCACGAGGAGTTCGCCCAGGTCCTCATGGAGGACAACTCGGCGTCCGGCACACCGCTGGACGAGGCGACCGCCCGGTTCGCCGCGCTCGCCACCTCGGGCGTGTTCGCCGTCGGGTTCGCGATCCTGGCCGTCCCGTACGTGGTCGGCTTCATCAACCTGCGTGCGGGCAAGGGGTGGGCGCGGGTCCTGCTGGCCGTCCTCGGCGGGCTGGGCTTGCTGTTCGGCCTCATCGCCCTGGCGGCGTTCACCGGTGGCGTCGAGGACATGAGCCCCCGGTACGGCTACCTGTGGGTCGCCGTGTTCCTGATCACCACGACCGTCGCGGTGGTGCTGATGTTCCTGCCCTCGGCCAACGACCACGTGCGGGGGACCCGTCGATGACCCAACCACCACCAGACCCGTACGGCTCCTCGCCGTACCAGCCGGTGAACTACCCGGCCGCGGGGCAGCAGCCGCCGGTGCACCAGCCCTTCCCGCAGCGGCCGTTCCCCGGCGCCATGCGGGGTGTCGACCAGAACACGAGCCAGACCTACGTGCGGCCCGCCGTGGTGACGATCGGGTTCGTCCTGTGGCTGCTGACCGCGCTGTCGTGGCCGCTGGGGACGCTGCTGCGGGAACTCGTCGCGGGCTCGCCCATCGGCGGGTTCGGCGTCGTGATGGGCCTGTTCTTCCTGCTGTGCCTCGGCATCGCCGGGGTGGTGGGCGCGATCATGTTCCTGCGCGGCAGCTACCACGCGCGGCTGGCGCTGTGCGGGGTGGCGCTGATCGTCGAGGTGATGGCGGTGATCGGCGTCGCGTCGCTGTCCGACGGGGGCGGGTACAGCGGTGCGGCCGAGGTGGTCGCCTGGCTGGTCGCGCTGGCCAGGCTGGTGCTGCCGCCGGTCGCCGTCGTGGTGAGCCTGCTGCCGGGGACGCGCCAGTACTTCGCCGCTAACCTCGGCTAGTGGACGACGACACCGGCCCGGTCCTCTACGCCGAGGAGGGCGCCTCGTGGTGGCCCCTGCTGTGGGGGCCGGTGTTCGCGGTCGTCGGCGTCGGCGTCGAGCTGCTCACCGGCCCGGTCAGCGTGCTGTTCTGGTCGCTGGTCGCGTTCGGCCTGCTGATACCCACCGCGCTGTGGGTGCAGGGCAGGCAGCGGCTCTACTCGGTCCGCCTCACCCCGGCCGCCCTGCGCGAGGGCCGCGAGGTCCTGCGGATGTCCGACGTCGCCGCCGTCGACGGGGTCGAGCCCCGCTCGGGCGCGACCGTCCTCGGCACCGGGTGGAACGTCCCCAAGGGCACCACCGCCGTCCCCATCCGGCTGGCCGACGGCACCGTGGTCCTCGGCTGGGCCCGCGACCCCGACGCCCTCCGGGACGCGCTGCACCGGCTTCTCACGCGCGCCTGAGCGGCGTTCACGACGTCCCGCACCCGCGCGTGCCAGACTCGTCGCCGTGACCGCAGCAGCCGCAACCGCCCCCGCTCCCGCGCCGGAGCTGCACCAGCCCAAGCGCGCGCTGATCGCCGTGGTCGAGGTGGTGCTCGTCGTGCTCCTGGCGTTCGCCGCGCACTGGTGCTGGCAGCGCGGGATCCAGCGGTTCTCCTACCCGGTGGAGGGGCGTCCGCCGCTCGTGTCGACGCGGTACCACGGCAACTGGATCGGCGGCTCGATCGCGCTGGCCACCGTCGCCGGGATCCTGGTGCTGGACGCGATCCGGCAGACCCTCCTCGCGGTCCGCACGCGGGACCGCAGGCCTCCGGAGGACGTGGCGCAGACCACTGACGAGCTCGTGTGAGACTGGAACCCGTGACGACGAGGAACACGGCAACGGACACCACCCGGTCGCAGGAGCTGTTCGCGCGAGCGGCGACCGTCACGCCCGGCGGGGTCAACTCCCCGGTGCGGGCCTTCCACTCGGTCGGCGGCACCCCGAGGTTCATGGTCCGGGGTGAGGGGCCGCACCTGTGGGACGCGGACGGCAACCGCTACGTCGACCTGGTGTCCTCGTGGGGCCCGATGATCCTGGGCCACGCGCACCCCGCCGTGGTCGAGGCGGTCCGGTCGGCCGCCGTGCACGGGCTCTCGTTCGGCACCCCCACGGAGGGGGAGGTCGACCTCGCCCAGGAGATCATCGACCGCGTCGAGCCGGTCGGGCAGGTGCGCCTGGTCAACTCCGGCACCGAGGCCACGATGAGCGCGATCCGGCTGGCGCGCGGGTTCACCGAGCGCCGCAAGGTCGTCAAGTTCGCGGGCTGCTACCACGGTCACGTCGACGCGCTGCTCGCCCAGGCGGGCTCCGGTGTCGCGACCCTCGGCCTGCCGACGTCGCCCGGTGTCACCGGCGCGCAGGCCGCGGACACGATCGTCCTGCCCTACAACGACGTCGAGGCCGTGCGGGCCGCGTTCGCGGAGAACCCCGGCGAGATCGCCTGCGTGATCACCGAGGCCGCCGCGGGCAACATGGGCGCCGTCGCCCCGCTCCCCGGCTTCAACGCCGCGCTGCGCGAGCTGTGCCACGCCGACGGCGCGCTGCTGGTGGTGGACGAGGTCATGACGGGCTTCCGCGTCTCCCGCTCGGGCTGGTACGGCGTCGAGGGCGTCGCGGGCGACCTCTACACGTTCGGCAAGGTCATGTCCGGCGGGCTGCCCGCCGCCGCGTTCGGCGGGCGCGCCGACGTGATGGCGAGGCTGGCCCCGCAGGGCCCCGTCTACCAGGCGGGCACGCTGTCCGGGAACCCCGTCGCCGTCGCGGCGGGCCTGGCGACGCTGCGGGCGGCCGACGAGGCCGTGTACCGCGCGCTGGACGCCAACGCCTCCCGCCTCGGCGCGCTGTTCACCTCCGCGCTGACCGAGGCCGGGGTGGCGCACCGCGTGCAGTTCGCGGGCAACCTGGTGAGCGTCTTCTTCACCTCCGACGAGGTCGTCGACTACGCGGGCGCGCAGGCCGCCGAGACGTGGCGCTTCCCCCCGTTCTTCCACGCCCTGCTCGAACGCGGCGTCTACGCGCCGCCGAGCGCCTTCGAGGCGTGGTTCGTCAACGCCGCGATGGGCGACGACGAGTTCTCGATCATCGCCGACGCGCTGCCCCACGCGGCGGCCGCTGCCAAGGAGGCCAAGAAGTGACTCGTACCGTGGTGCACTTCCTCCGGCACGGCGAGGTGCACAACCCGGACGGGATCCTCTACGGGCGGCTGCCCGGCTTCCGCCTGTCCGACACGGGCCAGCGGCAGGCGCTGACCGTCGCCGAGCACCTCGCGGACCACGACATCGTGCACGTCGTCGCGTCCCCGCTGACGAGGGCGCAGCAGACCGCCGCGCCGATCGCGGACTCGCACCGGCTGGAGCTGGCGACCGACGAGCGGCTGATCGAGGCGGACAACAGGTTCCAGGGCCTGCGGGTGTCGGTGGGCGACGGCGCGCTGCGCAGCCCGTCGCACTGGCCGAAGCTGGTCGACCCGTTCACGCCGTCGTGGGGCGAGCCGTACCTGAAGATCGCGCACCGCATGCTCGGCGCGGCTCAGCGGGCCCGTGCGGTGGCCGCAGGGCACGAGGCGGTGTGCGTGTCCCACCAGCTGCCGATCTGGACGCTGCGGCGGTTCCTGGAGGGCAAGCGCATGTGGCACGACCCGCGCAAGCGCGAGTGCTCGCTGGCGTCGCTGACGAGCCTGGTCTTCGAGGGCGAGCAGCTCGTCCGCGTGTCCTACACCGAGCCCGTCGGCGCGACGAACCCGAGGGTGACCGGGGCGTGAGGGCGGTCGCGCTGCTGGCCTCCGCGCTGGTGCTCGCGGGGTGCTCGACGGGGAAGGACGCGGTCGTCGCGGGGGGCGAGTTCCAGTTCGTCGCCCCCGACGGCCAGGTGCGGATCCGCTACGAGGGCGACGAGCGCAAGGTCGTGAAGGGCCTGTCCGGTCCGAGCCTGCTGCGGGACGGCGAGACGATCAGGATCGAGGACTTCGCGGGCAAGGTCGTCGTGGTCAACATCTGGGGCTCGTGGTGCCCGCCGTGCCGCACGGAGGCGTCCGAACTCCAGAAGGTGCAGGACGAGACCGGCCCGTCCGGCGTCCAGGTGCTCGGCATCGACGTCAAGGAGCACTCGCCCGAGCCCGCGCGGGACTTCGCGAACGTCCGGGAGCTGACGTACCCGTCGATCTACGACGAGTCGGGGCGCACGCTGCTCGCGTTCAAGGGCTACCCGCCCAACGCGGTGCCGTCGACCATCGTCCTGGACAAGCAGCACCGCGTCGCCGCGATCTTCCTGGAGGGCGTCCTCGCCTCCGACCTGACGCCGGTGGTGCGGGAACTGCTCGCCGAGGCGTGAGCGTCCGGCCGGACGCCCACGCCGGGGGAGCTACGGGGTGCCCCGCAGCTCAGGGATCTTGGCCTTGAACGCCTCGACCATCGCGTCGCGGCCGATGACGCTGTACTGGCGGCCCAGCGTGCGCATGATCGAGTTCTGGGTCGGCCGGTAGAGGCCGGTGCCGTAGTACCTCGCGCCCTCGAACACGCCGACCACACCGCCGTCGGGCGTCGGCTGGCCGAGGTAGCGCGCCCACTTGGAGCCGTCGGCCAGCTTGGAGGCGTTGATCTCGACGGGTTCGGCGCCGGTGTAGGTGCCGGGGGAGTAGTACTCGTCGGCCAGGTTGCCGATCGAGTGGCCCAGCTCGTGCACCACGATCTGGCCCGCCTGGGCGTTGCCGCCCGCCGCGGTCGCGACGCCGCCGCCCGCGCCGCCGTACTTGGTGGTGTTGCCCAGCGCGATGACCTGGTCGGCCCCCGGCGCGAGCGCGGCGTACTTGTTCGCCTCCTGCTCGTTCACGCAGAGCAGGCGCTCGGTGCTCGGGGTCGTGCCCTTGCACCAGAAGCCCATGTCCAGCGCGGTGCGCTTCTCGTCGGTGCCCGCGGGGTTGTCGTCCACGCCCGAGTCGATCGACACGGCGTTGACCTGCCACACGTTGAAGTACTGCCGGTACGAGGCGAACGGCTCGACCGCCGCCAGCTCGGCCCACTTGCTCAGCACGTGGTCGTGGAACTCGGGCAGCTCGTCCGCCGTGTACCCGTCGCCGACGAACACCAGGTCGAACCGGGCGTCCGACGAACCGGTCTGCTGCACGGTCTCGACGGTCGCGGCGACCCGCAGGTTCGCCTTCGTCCTCATCGACCTGGGGTCGGCGGCCACCACCTTGCTGATGGTGCCGTCGGGGGAGAAGACCTCGCGGACGACCTGCGAGGTGACCGGGGCGGGCGCCGCCTCCGCGGGCACCGCGCCGTGGGGCAGCGGAGCGGCGACCACCACGAAGCCCATCGTGAGCGCGGGCAAGATCAGCCGAGTTGAGCGCATGGAGGAACGTTAAGTACGCCGGTTGTCACCCACAAGAGTAATTTCGCAACTATTTCCCATTTGTAATTACTGTTCGTAATGCCAACTAGTGGTCAACGGATGTGACCTGGGACTCCGCTAACGGGTTCCGGTTCCGCGTCGGTTCGGAGCACTACCTACTCTGGAGCCGTGAACCCCTGGACGGAGCTGGCCACCTCGGGTCCGCTGCTGCTGGCCACCGGTGTCGCACTCCTCGCAGGCGCGATCTCGTTCGCGTCCCCGTGCGTGGTGCCGCTCGTCCCCGGCTACCTCGCCTACCTCGCGGGACTGGTCGGCGCCGAGGCCCCGGCCGTGCAGGACGGCGAGTCGCCGAAGGCGGGCCGCTGGCGGGTCACCGGCGCCGCGCTGCTGTTCGTCCTCGGTTTCACGGTCGTGTTCTCGCTGACGTCGTTCGCCGTGCTCGGCCTCGTGGACGCGCTGTGGCTCAACGAGGACCTGCTCCAGCGCATCGGCGGTGTCATCACCATCGCGATGGGTCTGGTCTTCATCGGCCTCGTCCCCGTGCTCCAGCGCGACGTCCGGCTGCACAAGCGCCCGCGCGCCGGGCTGATCGGCGCCCCGCTGCTCGGCGGCGTCTTCGCGCTCGGCTGGACCCCGTGCCTCGGCCCGACGCTCGCAGGCGTGCTCGCGCTCGCCCGCGGCACGGAGGTCGGCTCGTCCACGGCCCGCGGCGCGGTCCTCGTGCTCGCCTACTGCCTCGGCCTCGGCCTGCCGTTCGTGCTGATCGCCATCGGCGCCCGCTGGGCCGTCCGCGTCACCGGCTGGCTGCGCACCCACGTGCGCGGCGTGCAGGTCTTCGGCGGGGTGCTGCTGATCATGGTCGGCCTCGCGCTCGTCACGGGCCTGTGGGGCGACTTCGTCGGCTGGCTGCGCGTCACCGTCGTCAACGACCTAGAGCTGCCGCTGTAGATGAAGAACGCACTGGCCTTCCTGCGCAACACGTGGCGCGGCCTCACGGCCATGCGCACGGCGCTGACGCTGCTCTTCCTGCTCGCGCTGGGTGCGATGCCCGGCGCGCTGCTGCCGCAGCGGTCGCTGAACTCCCTCGCGGTGGACGAGTTCATCGCCGAGAACGGCTGGTGGGGCCGACTGCTCGACCGCGGCCAGTTCTACGCCGTGTACGGCAGCTTCTGGTTCTCCGCGATCTACGTGCTGCTGTTCGTGTCGCTGGTCGGCTGCCTGCTGCCGCGCCTCTGGGAGTACTTCAGCCAGATGCGCGCCAAGCCGGTGCTCACGCCCCGCAACCTGGCCCGGATGCCGCACCACGCCGAAGCGCACAGCGGTCGCGGCGTCGACGAGGTCGTCGCCGCGGCCCGCACCCGGCTCAAGGGCTGGCGCACGGTCGAGCGCGAGGAGGCCGACGGCGTCCGCACGATCAGCGCCGAGCGCGGCTACCTGCGCGAGACCGGCAACCTCGTCTTCCACTTCGCGCTGCTCGGCCTGCTGGTGGCGTTCGCGCTGGGCAAGATGTTCGGCTACGAGGGCCAGGTCATCGTCCAGGCGACCGGCAAGCAGTACTGCAACTCCGGCGTCTTCAACTTCGACTCGTTCCGCCCCGGCCTGCGGGTCGACGGCACCCAGCTCACCCCGTTCTGCGTGCGGGTCAACGACTTCCACGCCACCTACCTGGACAACGGGCAGGCGGAGAGCTTCCGCGCCAACATCGACTACCAGTCCGGCGAGGACCTCGACACCGGCGCCTGGAAGCCGTACCCGCTGGAGGTCAACCACCCGCTGCGCACCGCGGGCGACCGGCTCTACCTGCTGGGCCACGGCTACACGCCCAAGTTCACCGTCACGTTCCCGAACGGCGAGGTCCGCTCCGCCGAGGTGCAGTGGAAGCCGGTCGACCCGATCACGCTGCTGTCCGAGGGCGCGACGAAGTTCGACCCGCCGCTGATCACCGATTCCGAGGAGCGGCGGAAGAACCAGCTCGCCATCACCGGTCTGCTGGCGCCCAGCGCCGTGTTCGACGGCACGCTGATGAGCTCCGACTTCCCCGAGGCGCGCAAGCCCGCGGTGGCGGTCGACGTGTTCCGCGGCGACCTCGGCACCGACTCCGGCCGCGGCCAGTCGATCTTCTCGATCGACCGGTCCATGGTCGACAATGGCAGGCTGACCAAGGTCGCCCGGCAGAACCTCGAAGTGGGCCAGGAGATCACGCTCGACGACGGCACGGTGATCCGCTTCGACGGCGTCACCGACTGGGTGTCGCTCCAGGTGTCCCACGACCCGGCCCAGGTCTACGTGCTCGTGTTCTCGATGCTGATGGTGGCAGGCCTCGGCGTCTCGCTCGCGATCCGCCGCCGCCGCGTGTGGGTGCGGGTGTCCCCTCGGGACGACGGGCGTACGTTCATCGAGGTCGGTGGTCTCGCGCGCACCGACCAGGCAGGCTACGGCGGGGAGTTCACCGGGTTGTCCCGAGACCTCCTCTCTGCCGGTCAGGACAAGGAGAGCTGATGCCGGTCAACGAGACGATGGCGACCTACGGCGACTGGCTGTACAACAGCGCGGTCGGCGTGTACCTCCTCGCCACGTTCCTCTACGTCTACGAGTACGCCTTCGGCAAGGCCAGGGCGAAGGCGAAGGAGCGCGACCTCGTCGTCGCGGGCGGCGCGGGCGGGACCTGGAAGCCCGGCCTGGTCGTGCCGACGAAGCCAGAGCGGTCCCGCGCCGAGCGGTTCGGCCGCGCGGCCGTGGCGCTGACGCTGCTGGGCGCCCTGTTCCACGCGGCCTCGCTGGTGCTGCGCGGGATCGCGACCGGCCGCGCCCCCTGGGGCAACATGTACGAGTACGGCGCGCTGCTGACGCTGGCCGCCGTGATCACGTTCGTCGTGCTGATGCGGTCGTTCCCGGTCCGCAGGCTCGGCGGGTTCGTGCTCGTGCCGGTCGTGATCCTCATGTTCCTCGGCGGCACGGCCCTCTACGCGCCCGCCGCGCCCGTGCAGCCCGCGCTCCAGTCGTACTGGCTCGTCATCCACGTCTCGGTCATCTCGATCTCCACCGGCATGCTGCTGGTGCCGGGCGTCGCGAGCCTGCTGTACCTGGCGAAGGCGACCAACGACCGCAAGCCGGAGAAGTTCGCGAAGCTCGCGGGCAGGCTCCCGTCGGCCGACACGCTCGACCGGCTCGCCTACCGCAGCACCGTGCTGGCGTTCCCGCTGTTCACGATCGGCATCATGTTCGGCGCGATCTGGGCCGAGGCCGCGTGGGGCCGCTTCTGGGGCTGGGACCCCAAGGAGACCGTGGCGTTCGTGTCGTGGGTCGTCTACGCGGCCTACCTGCACGCCCGCGCGACCGCGGGGTGGCGCGGGGCGAACGCCGCGTGGATCAACACGCTCGGCTTCCTGCTGACCGTGTTCAACCTCTTCTTCATCAACTTGGTGACGAGCGGGTTGCATTCCTATGCGGGCGTCGGCTGACCTCCGACATCACCCCAGGTGGGATGCCCACCCCCGTTAGTGGAACCTGTTGTCGCCGACTACCGTCCCAGGTGGGGGTCGGGGAGGTCTCGATCCGCTTGCTCAGGGGAGGACCCCAGCGGTGACTGGTCGCTACGAGGAGCCTGAGCCGCGGCACAACGTGTCATGGCAGCCGCAGCCCACGGGCGCGGAGGGCCACATGAACCAAACCAACCCGGCTCAGTCGGGCGCACACCAGGTCGACGCGGCCCAGCAGGCCGGTGGTGGCCAGTCCGGCCAGCACACCGTCAGCGGCGGCCCGTCGGGCCCGTACCAGGTGGGTGGCGGCTCGTCCGGCGCCCACCAGGTCGGTGGCGGTCCGTCGGGCCAGCACAGCGTCGGTGGCGGCCCGTCGGGCCAGCACAGCGTCGGCGGTGGGCCCTCCGGTCAGCACAGCGTCGGCGGCGGCCCGTCCGGTCAGCACCCGGTCCAGGGCGGCCAGTCCGGCAGGTACCCCGTCAGCGGCGGTCCCTCGGGCCCCTACCAGGTCGGCGGAGGCCCGTCCGGCCAGCACTACGTGGACCCGTCCCAGCAGCAGTACCAGGGCCAGGGCGCGTTCCCGAACAACTTCCCCCAGTCGCTGCCGCACCAGCAGGGCCATCACCACCAGCACCAGCAGCAGCCGATGACCGCGCACGACATGTCGTCGCAGCGGCTCATCCGGCAGGAGAAGCGCCCACCGCAGACCGGCTGGCGCAAGACCGTGCACACGATGACCGGTGGCCTGCTCAACCTGGGCGAGAGCCCGGCCGACATCCGGCGCCGCGAGCTGATCACGCGGATCAACCAGCCGCTGCGCGGGTGCTACAAGATCGCGATGCTCAGCCTCAAGGGCGGTGTCGGCAAGACCACGACCACCGCCTCGCTCGGCTCGACGTTCTCGTCGCTGCGCGGC
>NZ_DBNGPQ010000069.1:0-31638 GCF_057122925.1 Umezawaea sp.
GGAGGTGGCCAACGCGACCGCGTCCTTGCGGAACTGCTCGGGGTACTTCGACTTGCCTGACACGGGGAACATCCTTCCCCAGATCGCTGTCTGGGATCAGGGTGCCCGATCCAAGGGGACAACCTCACCTTTCCCCTTTGTCAAGGCATCTTTCCCGCCTTGGCAAAGGGGAAAGGGTGTGGAGACGATTGTGCGAGCGGGGGATGGCTTTTGGTTCGTTGCAAGCCACCCGCCACCCCGTTCCCGCGATTGTCTCGACGCTTCGGTTTGTTTGTCAAGGCGGGAAAGATGCCTTGACAAACAAACCGAAGCGCGACGGCGGGAAGGACCGGGGCGGCGGGGGAGGTGGGGTTGGGAAGAGCAGTTGGCAACCGGGTCGGGTGGGTTTGGTCTGGTGCGGTTGCTCAGGGGCAAGAGCCGGGCTGGGAGTGCGGTGGTCCTGTTCAAGGCCGGCCGGGCCGGGAGTGCGGTGGTCCCGTTCAAGGCCGGCCGGGTTGCGGAGTGCTGGGGTCCCGTTCAAAACTGGCCGCGTTGCGGAGTGTTGTGGTCCCGTTCATGGCTGGCCTGGTTGCCGAGTGTTGTGGTCCCGTTCAGCGCTGGCTGGGGGGGCGGTGGTCCTGGCACCGCTTTTCCGGCCGCCCGCTCACCCCGCTCCTTCGTCCCTCTGACGCGCGAATCACCCCCGTCCTGGGGTAACGACGGGGGTGGTCCGCGCGTTGCACACTGCGGAACCGATCTCCCCCTACCCGAGGAGCGTTAACCCGATGTCCGCTGCGCCCGCGACCCTGACGATGTACTCCACCTCCTGGTGCGGCTTCTGCTACAGCCTCAAGAACCAGCTGAAGCGCGAAGGCATCGAGTACATCGAGGTGGACATCGAGCAGACCCCCGGTGCCGCCGACTTCGTGATGAGCGTCAACGGCGGGAACCAGACGGTGCCCACGCTGCACTTCCCCAACGGCGAGACCTTGACGAACCCCTCGATCGCCCAGGTCAAGGCGCAGTTGGGCTAGTGCCCGATCGCCGCGTCGGGTGCGGGGCTCCCTCCCCGCATCCCGGCACGGGTCGAGCCTAGGAAGCACCGGTGCGCGGTGGAAGTACCAGGATCGGCCCTGATGGACCGGGCCAATGACGACGAGGTCACGTGAACGCCCGGCGCATCCGCGCGAGGCCCTCGTCCAGGTCCTCGGTGGCGATGAGGCCGTAGCCGAACACGAATCCCTGCCTCGGGACGCGCTCGATCCCGCAGAGGGCCATGGAGTGCAGCGCGACGCCGTGCTCGCGCGCCCTGGCGATCACTGCCGCGTCCTCGCCCGGTCGGTCGGTGCGCAGCCACGCCGTGACGTGCAGGCCCGCCGCGCTGGTGATGGGTTCCAGCACGTCGGCGAAGTCCTGGTCGAACGCCATCGCCATCCGGTCCCGCCGCGCGCGGTAGACCCGCCGCATCCGCCGCAGGTGGCCCGCCAGCAAGCCGGAGTCGATGAACTGCGCCAACGCCCCCTGTACCGGGCCCGGCGAGTGCCAGTCGGCCAGGTGCTTCGCCTTGCGCAGCGCCGAGTGCAGCGGCGGGGGAGCGACGCAGAAGCCGACCCGCAGCGTCGGCAGCAGCACCTTCGAGAACGAGCTGACGTAGACGACGCGGCCGGTGCGGTCCAGCGCGTGCAGGGGTTCCACGGGGCGGCCGGTCCAGCGGAACTCGCTGTCGTAGTCGTCCTCCACGATCACCGCGTCCACGCGGTCCGCCCACGCCAGCAGCGCGAGCCGCCGCGACAGCGACAGGGCGTGGCCGAGCGGGAACTGGTGCGAGGGACTGGTGTAGACGAGCTTCGCGTCCTCCGGGAGCCGGTCCACCACCAGGCCCTCGGCGTCGACGGGAACGCCGACCAGCCGCATGCCCATGGCCTGGAACAGCCGCTTCACCGGCGGGTAGCAGGGGTCCTCCATGGCGACCACGTCGCCGGGCGCGAGCATGACCCGCGCGATCAGGTCCACGGCCTGCTGCACGCCGCCGGTGACCATGACGTCGGCCGCCGTCGTCCGGACGGCGCGGGAGACGCCGACGTGCCGGGCGATCGAGGCGCGCAGACCGGCGTGCCCCAGCGGTTCGCCGTACATCCCCAAGCCGGTGGCCGAGTCGCGCAGCTGGCCCGCCAGCAGCGCCCGCCACGTGGCGAACGGGAAGTGCCGCGCGTCCGGCATCCCCGGCCGGAAGTCGAACCTGTCGCCCATCGCCGACAGGTCCGGCGGGGCGGGCATGTCGTCCCACATCGGCCTCGGCCGCAGCGGCGACTCGGGCACCTCGGGTTCCACCGCCCCGCGGAACGGGAGGTCGCTGACGAACGTGCCGACGCCGACCCGGCTGGACAGGAACCCCTCCGCCGCGAGCTTCTCGTACGCGGCGTTGGCCGTGTTGCGGGACACCGAGAGCGCGGCGGCCAGCTCCCTGGTGGGCGGCAGGGCCTCGCCGGGCCGCAGCCGCCCGTCCAGGATGGCCGCGCGGACCTGCAGGTAGATCTGGGCGGTCAGCTCACGTCGTCCGTCCAGGCTCACGTGCAGGTCCACGCTCGGTCCACCTCTTCACGCCGGGGACCGCCCATCAGACCAGGGTGACGGCGTACACCTCCACACGGGGGTCGTCGGGCAGGGTGACCGACTGGAGAACCTTGGCCGGGTCGACGGGCAGCGACTGGCCGAACAGCCGCACCGGCGGTCCGTCCACGCCCTGGCCCGCCTTGATCCGGTGCGGCATGTCGAGCACGACCGAGGTGCCGGGCGGGGTCGAGCCCGCCCAGTCGCCGACGGTCACCGCGACCTGGGTGCTGGTGCCGTCCGCGTACCGCAGCGTCACCGCTCCGGTCACCGGACCGTTGTGGGCGGCCGAGACGAGCTTGACCGCGCTGTAGTTCCCCTGCGGCAGCAGCATCGCCTGGCCCCTGGTCTCGACGAAGTTGTTCGCCGTGCCGGTCGGGTCCGGGGTCGAGTACGTGACACCGCCCCACGACACCGTGCCCGCGGGGGGCAGGAGAGCGGCGTCGTAGCTCCAGCCTCCGCCGTCGAAGTTCCCCTGCGAGGACTCGGCCACCGTGGCGGCGCCGTCGTGGTTGCGCTCGCGGCCGAGGTCCACGGCGCACTGGCCGTCCACCACGGTCGCGCAGCTTCCCGCCGTCCTGATCTCGACCGACGCCGTGCGGGTGACCGTTCCGGCGGTCACCTTCACCTGGTAGGTGCCGGGCGCGGCGCCCGCCGGGACGGTGATCGGCAGCGTCACGGTCTTCTGCACCGGCAGCCGCTTCGACTCGATCAGCAGCGGAGCCCGTTGCAGCGTCGAACCCCACCCCGGCGGCACGACGGCCTTGAGCGGCACCGACAGCGTGCCGGGGGACTGGCCGAGCACGTCGAGGCTCAGCGTCAGGGTCTGCGCGGAGCCCTTGGTCGGCAGGATCGCCGACGCGGGCCGCACGGAGGCGTCCACGTGCTCGCGGCCGTCGGCCGGGGCCTTGTTGACCGACGGCGGTTCGGACCCGGTCTGCGTGCCCCAGTCCGACGGCGTCGCGCCGACCTGGTAGGCCAGCGTGCCGCCCCTCGCCATCGCCTTCCAGTCCAGCCACGTCCTGGTGTGGTTGGCACCGTTGAACTTCACCGTCCGCACGTACCGGTTGGCGTCGGTGACGCCGGGCGCGGTCACGGTGAGCGTGCCGCCCTGCTTCGAGCCGTACTGCCCGATCCGGACGGTCGCGGTCTCGAACTGCGGGCTGGACAGCGCCATGAAGTCGGCGCCGCTCATCGTCGGGTACATCCCGAGCGAGGAGAACACGTACCAGGCCGACATCGTGCCCAGGTCGTCGTTGCCGGTCATGCCGTCGGGGCCGGTGGTGAACAGCGTCATCGCCGCCCGCACGACCGTCGCGGTCTTGGCCGGGGCACCGGACCACAGGTACACGTACGGCGCCAGCAGGTCGGGCTCGTTGTTCGGGTTGTACGTGGGCTTGCCGTAGTAGTCGTAGGGCTGGGTGATCCAGTCGCGCCGCGCCGTGCCCGCCGGGTCGGCGAGCAGCTTGTCGTAGACGAAGAAGTCGTCCAGCCGCTTGGTCGTGGCGGCCTTGCCGCCCATCAGGGAGACCATCCCGGCCGGGTCCTGCGGGACCAGCCACTGGTACTGGTAGGCGCCGCCCTCGTGGAACTGGTGCCCGGCCTCGACCGGGTCGTACGGCGTGAGCCACGTGCCCTCGGCGGTGCGCGGGCGGAACTGGGAGATCGAGGAGTCCCACAGGTTGCGGTACCACTGGCCGCGGCCCGCGAACAGCGTGGCGTCGGCGGTCTTGCCGAGCCCCTTGGCCATCAGCGCGAGCGAGGCGTCGGCCGCCGAGTACTCCATCGTCGCCGAAGCCGGGTGCACGCAGTCGTTGTCGCCGCCCTTGTGCGCGCAGTCCGTGCCCAGCTTCAGGCCGGACGGGATGTAGCCGCGGTCGTTGTAGTGCTCGACGCCGGAACGCCCGTTGTACGGCGAGTCGGCGGGCGGGAGGCTCGTGGCGTTCTCGCGCAGCAGCGCGTAGGTCTCCTCCTCGTACCCGGCGAGCAGGCCCTTCGACCACGCCTCCACCAGGAACGGGGTGACCGGGTCGCCGGTCATGATGTTGGTCTCGCTGTTCGCGAGCGCCCAGCGGGGCAGCCAGCCGCCGTCCCGGCCCGCCGCCACGAGCGACAGCGCGACGTCGCGCGCCACGTCCGGGCGCAGCATCTCCAGGAGCTGGTTCTGCGGGCGGTAGGTGTCCCACAGCGAGAAGTTCTGGTACGGCGTGAACCCGGACGCCGTGTGCACCGCGCCGTCGAACCCGACGTACTTGCCGTCGACGTCGCCGGCGAGGTTCGGGTGCAGCAGCGAGTGGTAGAGCGCGGTGTAGAACGCCGTCCGCCGCTCGACCGAGCCGCCGCCGATGGTGACCGAGGAGAGCTGCGCGACCCAGTCGTCGTGGGCCTTCTGCCTCGTGGCCTCGAAGTCGTGGTTCGTCGTCTCGGCGGCGAGGTTCTTCCGCGCGCCCTCGGCCCCGGTGTAGGACAGGCCGACCTTCACGACGACGTCGCGGTCGGCGGTGGCGTCGAACGTGACCCAGGCCCCGTTGGAGCCCGTGCCCGCCGCGTCGCGGCTGCCGGGCGTCGTGGTCGACCCGCGCCACGAGCCGAAGGACGCGAACGGGCGGTCGAACGTGGCCGTGAAGTACACGGTGTGCTCGTCGCGGCCCGCGCAGAACCCACCGGCCCTGACCCGGCCCTCGACCGTGCGGTCCCCGACGACGTGCACCTCGGAGTCGAACACGTTCTGGTTGGCCTTGCCGGTGTTGAACAGGACGTTCGCCGCGCCCGTCGCCGGGAACGTGTGCCGCTGCCAGCCCGTGCGGGTGGTGGCGGTCAGCTCCGAGTTCACCCCGTACTTCGACAGGCCGACGCGGTAGTAGCCGGGCGTCGCGGCCTCGTCGGAGTGGGAGTACGGCGAGCGGTAGACGTTCGGGTCGACGCTGCTGACGGCGCCGGTCGTCGGCATCATCGGCAGCTCGCCCGCGACGCCGCAGCCCACGCCGGACAGGTGCGTCTGGCTGAACCCGTAGATCGTGCCCTGCTGGTAGTCGTACCCGCCCTGCCCGCCGGTGTCCGGGCTGACCTGCACCATCCCGAACGGCGCGCTGGCGCCGGGGAAGGTGTTGCCGAAGTTCTGGGTTCCGACGAACGGGTTCACCAGCCCGGTCGGGTCCTCTGGCGGGGCCGCCGTCGCGGGCGGTGTGGCGAGCAAGCCCGCCACGAGCGCTCCGGCGAGCGCCGCCGCGGCACGGGTTCGTCTGCTGCGCACCAGGTCCTCCTCGATGACATCGTTGTCATGCCCCGCAGTCGTTCTCCTGCCACGCACCGTGTCAGGGCGGACATCCGCCTGTCAACGACTCGAACGAGAACCGACAAGACAGAACAGGACACGGCCCTGACCGTTCGTTCCGCGACGAACCGGTCGGAGGGTCGTCCCGACCAGCGCGCCGAACGCGAGGTGGTCGGCGTACTGCGGGCCCCTCGGCAGCGCCCGGACGGCCGGGTACCGCCGTCCCACGACCTCCAGGTCCAGCACGGCGACCGCCAGACCCGCGACGGCTCCGCCGAGCGCACCGAACGGCCGCCGCCGGTGGACGGCCGCGAGCACCGCCGTCCACCCCGCGGTCAGCAGCGCGTGCGCGACCACCCCGCGCGCGGCGGAGGCGCGGCGGCCGGGGAGCAGCGTCCCGGCCGCGCGCGTCGCGGCGAGCACGTCGCCGCCGGTCGCCAGGGCGTGCAGCGTGGACGGCACCCCGCTCAGCACCCCCGCGACCACCGCCGCCCGCGGGGCCCGCGTCACGCCCCGCTGCCGTACGGCCGGGTGATGATCTCCAGCGCGTGCCCGTCGGGGTCGTCGAAGTACACGCCCCGCCCGCCGTCGTGGGTGTTGATCCGCCCCTCGTCCTGGTGGTGCGGGTCCGACCAGTAGGTGAGCCCCCGCTCCTTGATCCGGCCGAAGATGGCGTCGAAGTCGTCCTCGTCGACGAGGAACGCGTAGTGCTGCGACGTGATCTCGCCCGGCCTGGTCATGAAGTCGAGCGTGGTGTCGCCGTCGGTCTGCACGGTGACGAACGGCCCGAACGGCACCGGTGCGGGCAGGCCCATCACCTCCGCCAGGAACCGGGCGGACCCCTTCGCGTCGCTCGCCGCCACGATCGTGTGGTTCAACCGCACTGCCATGCTGGTGAAGCCCCCTTTCGACTAGCTCCGAACCATCGAGGCTAGAACCTCCACCGCGCTGGAAGTCAACTCGCCGGGGTTTCTGTCGGACCTCCCTCGTAGGATCGCCGCCATGTCCTCCCCCGACACCGGAACGGCCGTGAGCGAAGCCCGTGGAGTACTCCAGCGGGTGTTCGGGTACGCCGAGTTCCGCGGCAGCCAGCAGGACGTCATCGAGCACGTGGTCGCGGGTGGCGACGCGCTCGTCCTGATGCCGACGGGTGGCGGGAAGTCCCTGTGCTACCAGATCCCCGCGCTGGTCCGGCCGGGTGTCGGCGTGGTCGTCTCGCCGCTGATCGCCCTGATGCAGGACCAGGTCGACGCGCTGCGCAACGTCGGTGTGCGGGCCGGGTTCCTGAACTCCACGCAGAACCCGGACGAGCGCAGCATGGTCGAGTCGGAGTTCCTGGCGGGGGAGCTCGACCTGCTCTACCTTGCCCCGGAGCGGCTGCGCCTCGAATCGACCGCGCGCCTGCTCGACCGGGGGAAGGTCTCGCTGTTCGCGATCGACGAGGCCCACTGCGTTTCCCAGTGGGGCCACGACTTCCGGCCGGACTACCTGGCGCTCTCGGCCGTGCACGAGCGCTGGCCGGACGTGCCCCGCATCGCGCTGACGGCCACCGCGACGAAGGCGACGCACCAGGAGATCGCCACCCGGCTCAACCTCCAGGAGGCCCGGCACTTCGTCGCGAGCTTCGACCGCCCCAACATCCAGTACCGCATCGAACCCAAGAACGAGCCGAAGAAGCAGCTCCTCGACCTGCTCCGCACCGAGCACGCGGGCGACGCGGGCATCGTCTACTGCCTCTCGCGCGCGTCGGTGGAGAAGACGGCGGAGTTCCTGGTGCAGAACGGGGTCCCCGCCCTGCCGTACCACGCGGGCCTCGACTCGGGCGTCCGCGCGGCCAACCAGTCCCGCTTCCTGCGCGAGGACGGCCTGGTCATGGTCGCCACCATCGCCTTCGGCATGGGCATCGACAAGCCGGACGTCCGGTTCGTCGCCCACCTCGACCTGCCCAAGTCGGTCGAGGGCTACTACCAGGAGACCGGCCGCGCTGGCCGCGACGGCCTGCCGTCCACGGCGTGGCTGGCCTACGGCCTCCAGGACGTGGTGCAGCAGCGCAAGATGATCGACACCTCGGAGGGCGACCAGGCCCACCGCCGGATGCTCGGCCTGCACCTCGACGCGATGCTCTCGCTGTGCGAGACCGTCGAGTGCCGCCGCGCCCGCCTCCTCGCCTACTTCGGCCAGGAGGGCGAGCCGTGCGGCAACTGCGACACGTGCCTGTCCCCGCCGGAGTCGTGGGACGGCACCATCGCCGCGCAGAAGCTGCTGTCGACGGTGTACCGGTTGCAGAACGAGCGCAGGCAGAAGTTCGGCGCGGGCCAGGTCGTCGACATCCTGCTGGGCAGGAAGACCGCCAAGGTCATCCAGTTCGACCACGACTCGCTCACCGTCTTCGGCATCGGGGCCGACCTGAAGGAGTCCGAGTGGCGCGGCGTGGTCCGCCAGCTGCTCGCGCAGGGCCTCCTGGCGGTGGAGGGCGACTACGGCACCCTCGTCCTGACGCCCGCGAGCGCCGAGGTGCTGGGCCGCAAGCGGGAGGTCGTGCTCCGGCGCGAGCCCGAGCGCGTCCGCGCCGCCAGGCCCGCCCGTGCCGCGAAGGCCGCCGCCGCGGTGGTGGACATGCCCGCCGAGGCGGCCCCGGTGTTCGAGCGGCTCCGCGCCTGGCGGGCCGCGACGGCGAAGGAGCAGGGCGTGCCCGCGTACGTCGTCTTCCACGACGCGACCCTGCGGCAGATCGCCACCCTCGCCCCCGGCTCGCTGGAGGAACTGGGCACGGTCAGCGGCGTGGGCGAGAACAAGCTGGCGAAGTACGGCCAGGGAATTCTGGACACGCTGGCGGAGTAGGCGCCCCGCCGAGTTTTCGCGCACGGGAGAAGTCGGCTTTCGCTTCCGATAGCCGCACGCGGTCGACCGCGATTATTCGTCATATCGGCCGAGGCCGCACATTCGTTAGCGGGTTGTGCGAGTCGATGACAGCGCGTGAGCCCGTGCCCCTGTGCACTGGGGTGCCGCCTCGGCACCAGGCGGCGTAGTCCCTGGCAGCGCGCTGTAACCGTGGCCTCACGGTCGACTACGCACCGCACTGTTTCGGGCCCGTCGATATCAACAGGTGACCTAGGTTGCTCCGAACAGCCGTATTTCGGTACGGCTGAGCGACATAGTGTGATTCGCCAAGCGCGGTTGCTATTGCCCAATGGGGCTGACGCGACGTCCGCCCGCGCGTTACCCGATGTACACCTGATGGCATATGAGGGGTCAATTTCTCCATGAGCATCGACGTGGCGTTGAAGGAAGCGATGACCATCACGGGGGCGGTGGGCGTGGCGCTCGTCGACTACGACAGCGGCATGTCGCTGGGCTCGCTGGGCGGGGGCGAGTGGCTCGACCTGGACATCGCGGCGGCGGGCAACACCGAGGTCGTGCGCGCGAAGCTGCGGGTCATGGCGTCCCTCGCGCTGAACGACAGCATCGAGGACATCCTGATCACGCTGAGCCGCCAGTACCACCTGATCCGGCCGCTCTCGGCGAGGGGCAACTCGACGCTGTTCCTCTACCTGGTGCTGGACCGCGAACGGGCCAACCTCGCCCTCGCCCGGCACAGCCTGAAGCGCATCGAAGCCAGCCTGGCCGTATGAGCGCCGCGGAAGCCCACCGACCGGCCGCCGGCGCGCCGCTGCCGACGCGGAGACCGTCGACGCCCGGCGCGAAACCCCTCCCGATGGGGCCCGTGGTGGCACAGCCGCCGTTCGACTCGGACGAGATGGGCGCGACGCTGCGCACGATCCGCGGTCAGGTCGACCGGGTGACCGGGCTCCTGGTGGCCACCCAGGACGGTCTGGTCCTGGCGGAGGACACCAGGGACGTCGAGGTCGAGAGCGTCGCGGCCATGTCCGCGGCGGCCATCGGGCTCGCCGTGCAGTTCACCACGCAGGCCGGGATCGGCGAGCCGCGCACGGCGATGTTCGAGGGCGAGTCCGGCTACGTCTGCGTGTTCCCGGTCGAGTCGTCGCTCCTGCTCGTCGTGTTCGGCGAGCGGGACATCACCATGGGGTTGTTCAACATAGCGGCCAAGCAGGCGCTGTCGCTCTTGCAGCACGTCGTCCTGCGGCAGCGCGTGCGCACCGTGCGCGCGAACCGGCGGGCCTACTTCGAGGAAGGTTCGGCGGAGGCCTGACCGGCCGCCCCGGTCCGCCGGGGAACCGGGCCAGTTCTGGGCCGAGCCCGCGGAGTGCGGTCGGGAATTCCGGGGTGAGAACGGCTCGAATCGGCGTTCTCCGAGTGCGGAGTTCATTGAGGAACGCGCCGGTTCAGAATCCACGTGCGGGTTTTCGACGCCTTTCTTCACAATGTCACGTCGATGTCACCCTTCGTGTCCGCCTGGGGCGGCGCGAAGGGTGACGGACCGTCCGTGTGTCGCCCGGCGGTCGGGATTGTGCACGTCAAACGCTCCGTCACCCCGATCTGGCGGTGCGTGATCCGCTCGGGTGGTGTTACACACCGCACTCATCGAGGCTCAACGGTGACACGGGTTGCTCCAAACGGTCGTTCTTCCGTGCGGTTCCGCGACGTGGTGTGATTTGCTGGGCGCCGCCGCTTCGGCCCGCGCGAAATGGTTCGCGGGTTGTCCGGCACCTTCCCCGATCACGCATGAGGAGCCCTTTTTCCATGAGCATCGACTTAGCCTTGAAAGAAGCCATGAGCATCGTGGGTGCCGTGGGGGTGGCGCTGGTCGACTACGACAGCGGCATGTCGCTGGGCACGCTCGGCGGCGGTGACTGGCTCGACCTGGACGTCGCCGCGGCGGGCAACACCGAGGTCGTGCGCGCGAAGCTGCGGGTCATGTCGTCGCTCAAGCTGAACGACACCATCGAGGACATCCTGATCACGCTCAACCGCCAGTACCACCTGATCCGGCCGCTGTCCGCCGCCAAGGGCAACCCGACGCTGTTCCTCTACCTGGTGCTGGACCGCGAGCACGCGAACCTCGCCCTCGCGCGGCACTACCTCAAGCGCATCGAGGCCCACCTGACGGTGTAGGGCGCCGCGCCGGTCCGGACGTCCGCGACCGTGGTCACCGCGCTGGTCGGGAGCGGTGGCGCACGCCGCGCGGACGGACGCCGAGGCGCACCCCGCGCACCGGTCAGCCCACGATCCGCCGGATCACGCTGATCGGCCCGATGTCGTCGATGTTGGCGATCTTCACCGGCACGCCCTCGGTCGACGCGTGCACGGCCCGGACGTCGTCCACGGCCATGGCCACGTGCGACTGCCCGGAGTAGTAGATGATCAGGTCGCCCGGCTGGACCTCGCCGCGCGACACCGGCCTCCCGGTCGTCGCCTGCGTGTACGTGACCCTGGGGATGGCCACGCCCGCCTCGCGGTACGAGGCCTGCGTCAGGCTGGAGCAGTCCCACGTGTTCGGGCCGTTGGAGCCGAACACGTAGGCCTTCCCGCGCTGGGCCAGCGCGAACGCCAACGCCTTCCCGGCCGCGCCGGAGGGCGTGGGGACCGCGGACGTGTCACCCCTGTTCGCCAGCACGGCCCTGTCGGAGGAGGTCAGCGAGTCGTACTGCCTGCGCGCCGCGTTCACCTGCGACACCAGTGCGACTCGCTTCTCCTCGATGTCGTCGACCAGGTCGTTCGCCGCGGCCGACGCCTCCGCCGCCCGCTCCCGCGCGTCCCGCGCCCCGGCGCGCGCGGCGGTGGCGTCGGCCAGCGCGGCCGACAGCGACTCCAGCGACGCCGCCTGGTCGGCCGCCAGCACGTCCATCGCCGACATCCGGGTGAGGAAGTCGGTCTGGCTGTCGGCGACCAGCATCGCCGACAGCCCGGTGAACCGCGCGCCCTGGAACGACGCCTCGGTCAGGAGGTCCACCTGGCCGCGGAACTGCGTCTCCGCCGCCGTCGCCCGGTCCAGCGCCTGCCCCGCCGTCACGAGGTCCTGGTTCGCGCGCTCCAGCTCGGCCTGCTTGGCCCGCTTGTCCTCCTGGGCGCGCAGGTGCTCCTCGTTGAGGACCTCCGCGTCGTGCGTCAGGCCGGTGTACCGCTTGAGCGCCTCGGAGGAGTTCGGGGGCACCGGTTCGGCCCCCGCCGCGGGTGCGGGAGCGAGGACCAGGGCGGCGGTGATCGCCACCGCGAGAGCGGCACGGGCGGTGCGCCTGACCGGCAACGACGTCATACCGGGCTGTACGGGAACCGGCGGATCGCGGTTCAGTATTCGTTCATAGCTTTCCAATACGTCTTGACCGCTTTGTCCGAGGTCGCTAACGTTTCTGGTCTAGACCACATGTACAAGCGACAACCTGGATCCGCTGACCAGCGGAAACCTCGTGGCCGAGAGAGAACCGTGCCAATTCCGCCGCGTTGGCACGGCGCGTGGATCACGTATCCGCTGCATCGGGTTCCCACCCCTGCGGTGGTCGGCGCTCCCGTAGTGCCCTCCACCTGGGAACAGCCATTCATTCCAGAGGAGCTGACATGAGCATGAGGAGCAAGATCGCCGCGGCGGCGGTCGCCATCGGCGTCGCACCCCTGATCGTCGTCCTGTCACCCGCGGGGACGGCGAGTGCGCACGGCTACATCTCGTCCCCACCCAGCAGGCAGGCGAACTGCGCCCAGGGCCGCGTCCAGAACTGCGGCGACATCGTCTGGGAGCCGCAGAGCGTCGAGGGCCCGAAGGGCGTCAAGAACTGCCACGGCAACTCGCGCTTCACGGTGCTGAGCGATGAGAGCAAGGGCTGGCCCGCGGCCTCGGTGGGCGGCACGGTCAACTTCAACTGGGTGCTGACGGCGCGCCACGCCACCAGCACCTGGGAGTACTTCATCGGTGGGACCCGCATCGCCGTCTTCAACGACGGCGGCAGGCAGCCGGGTGCCACCGTGAACCACTCCGTCAACCTCGGCGGTCGCACGGGCAGGCAGAAGGTCCTCGCGGTGTGGAACATCGCGGACACGGCCAACGCCTTCTACTCGTGCGTCGACGTGCAGGTGAACGGCTTCGCGGCCGGGTCGAAGACGCTGGCTCCCGCCTAGTCGCCGGCAGGGGACCCGCGCTCCGCGCCGGAGCGCGGGTCCCCGTTCCGCCCGCACCCCGAGCCGTGGAGGACCATGAACCGCCGACCGCTCGCCCTGCTGCTCGCCGCCGCCCTGCTGCTCGCGGGCTGCGGCTCCGTCGACTCCACCTCGAAGGCCGACTTCAACGTGACCGACGTGATGTTCCTCCAGATGATGCTCCCCCTGCACGCCCAGGGCATCGAGCTGACCGGTCTGGCGAAGGAGCGGGCGGTCGAGCCCGCCGTGCGCGACCTCGCCGAGGAGCTGGACACCGTGCAGCGCGAGGAGTCCGAGACCATGAGGGGCTGGCTGACCGAGTGGGGGCAGTCGACCGAGGTGGACGCCGACCCCGGCGCGCACGCGCACCACGGGGGACTGCACCAGACCAGTCCCGCCGAGATCGCCGCGCTCAAGTCCACACCGGACTCGGAGTTCGACACCACGTTCCTCAACCTGATGACCGGGCACCTGCACAACTCGGTCGAGCTGACGAAGACCGAAGTGGACGGAGGCCGCAACGCGAGCGCCAAGGAGCTGGCGACCACCATCCGCGAGTCGCGGACCAAGGAGATCAGCCGGTTGCTGAGCCTGGTCGGGTAGCGGGCGGGCCCGCGAGCCACGCCTCGTGCGACCGCCACGCCAGCAGCGTCGACGGGCTCTCGAACCGCCGGGGCGCGCCCGTGAGCGGATCGGTGAACGCGAGCACCTTCGCCAGCAGCTGCAACGGTTTCCGGTAGTCGTCCAACGCGGTCTCGGTCAGGACGGGGTAGAAGTCGTCACCGAGGATCGGCACGCCGAGCCCGGCCATGTGCAGCCGGAGCTGGTGCGTGCGCCCGGTCCTCGGCAGCAGCCGGTACCGGCCGAGGCCGTCGCGGTGCTCGACGAGTTCGACGAGGGTCTCGCTGTTCGGCGGCCCCTCCGGCTCCCGCGCGGTGATGACGCCCTTCTCCTTGACGATCCGGCTGCGCACCGTGCGCGGCAGGTCGAGGTCGGGGTCGTACCGGGCGACGGCCTCGTACTCCTTGTGCACCAAGCGGTCCCGGAACAGCGTCTGGTACGCGCCGCGCCGGGCCGGGTTCACCACGAACATGATCAGCCCGGCGGTCACGCGGTCCAGCCGGTGCGCGGGCACGAGGTCCGGCAGGTCCAGCTCGCGCCGCAGCCGCACCAGCGCCGTCTCCACGATGTGCTTGCCGCGCGGGATCGTCGCGAGGAAGTGCGGCTTGTCCACGACCAGCAGGTCGTCGTCGCGGTGCACGACACCGATCTCGAACGGCACCGCCACCTCGTCGGGCAGGTCGCGGTGGAACCACACCGACGAGTTCGGCACGAACGGCGCGTTCGGCGCCACCGGCCCGTCCATGTCCACGATCCGGCTCTCGCGCAGCATCGTGTCGATGCGCGCCGGGTCCACCTTCGGCAGCCGCTCGACCAGGTGGTCCCGCAGCGTCGCCCAGGACCCCTCCGCGGGCATCCGCAGCCGGGCCGGGTCGAGGCCGTGCCGCTGGGGCAGCGGGGGCTTGAGCTTGCGTCTCATCGTGGGGGAGCGTAACCGTTCCCGGTTCCCCCGCCGGGCGCGGTGGAGGAACCGGTCCGGATTCGCGGCGCGAACCATTTTTTCTCACTCGCACTCACGAATTACCGGGAATGCATGATCGACTGGTTCACGTCCATAAACATTCGACGCGCTCTTGAAAGAGACACGCTAACGCCCTTAATGTTTGCCTTCCACGTCGCCGCCGCAGCCACGGAAGGGACGATGATGTCACGACTGTTTTCCCGAGTGCGCGTGTTCGCACTCGCGGCGGCCGCACTCACCGCAACGGGAATCGTCGGCGCACCGAGCGCCGGGGCTCAGGTCGAGTCCGGAGGCTGGACCTCCTACTCGCCCTCGTTCACCGTTCAGGAGAGGGGGTGCGGGGTCGTCAACGGGCTCACGTTCCAGTTGACGTGCTCCACGGCCAGCGGCGACCAGCGCGCCGAGCGCCGGTACGCGAACTACTCCGGCGGCGGTGCCCGCCAGTTCGAGGGCACGTTCCGGATCTCCAGCCTGGCCGGTACCCGGATCAGCCTGAAGCAGACGTTCAACGACTCCGAGCCCGGCCCGTTCTTCATGCTCGCGGTCGAGCGCGGCGGCAGGCTCTACGCCGTGCACGGCGGCGCCACGGTCGCCACCGGGGCCACCGTGGGCACATCGGTGCGGGTCAACACGGTGCACCGGATCGGGAACAACCACAAGACGTACATCAACGGATCGCTGAAGCACACCTACGCGAGCCCCGGCGGGAACTTCTACGACAAGTTCGGCGCCTACCGGACGAGTTCGGGTCAGGGGCCCGCCACGGTCGTGTGGAGCGGGGTCAAGTTCTGGCGGCAGTAGGTCGGTCTCGACGTCCTGCCGTCCCGGTGGTGCCGGTCGCCACCGGGACGGCGGGGGTCCTCCACCCCTGGGGGGTTCGTGCTCAAGTTCCCTGTTCCGCTCGCGGTCGTCCTCGTTCTCGCCGGGTGTTCGGGCGAGGCTCCCCGATCAGGTTCCGCGGTCGAGTTGGGTGTTGTCCTGGAATCGCCCGTTGACGCGGTGCTGTCGTGGAAGGTCGCCGATCCTCGTGTTTCCGGGGTGGCGGTGGAGTTCGCCACCGGCGAGGGCGGGGAGTACACGACGCTCCAGTACGCGCCGGTGGAACAAGGTTCCCACCGGCATCCCGACCTGATTCCCTCCACGGATTTTTCGTACCGTGTCCGGGCTTATTCCGGGGCCGTGGGGGAGGTGCGGAAAATCGCCCTGCCGCCCGGTGAGCTGGATGACGGGACGCAGGCGGAGGACCACGCGTGGGTCACGCCCAGGACCGTGCCGGGGGTTGTCGACGGGGTGTCGTCGGTGCGGGCCGGGGGAGGGGTGCCCGGTGACTTCCGGGGGACGGTCGTGCACGCCAACGGGATTCTGTTCACGTGGGTCGACCGGGCTGATGACGAGGACGGGTACCTGATCGAGGTGAAGGCGGAGGGCGCTTCGGTGTTCACGCCCGCCGCGGTGTTGCAGGCGGGGGTGAACTCGGCCGGGTTGATCACGTTGCCCGGGGAGAAGGTGGCTGAGTACCGGGTTCGGGCGTTCTGCTGGGGGGAGGGGTCGAACGTGGTGCGGGTGCGGACCGGGGCGGATGTGGACTCCCGGTGAGCCTGGGGTGGTGTCGGTGTCGGGGTGGGTGGGTTGCGTTGCTGTCAGAGGGCGGTTGCCGTGGCTCGCGTCGTGCTGTGGCCGCGCGTCGCCTTGACCGCGGGCCCGGCGCTCTGTGTCCTGTGTGGACTGATCACGCCTGGTTCTGCTCTGCTTCCAGCTCGGGGGCCTTGTCTTCGCCTCGCTTGCGGAGGAAGTTGAAACCCGGGATGCCCAGGATGGCCTGGCGGACGTCGTTGGTGACCTCCAGCAGCTGGTGGAGGTCCGGGCCCACCTTGTCCAGGGTTGCGAGGATCGGTAGTACGTCCGTGAGGACGTGTTCGGTGATGACCGGTAGCTGGTCGACCAGTTTGATGGCTGCTTCGATCTCGTGGGGTGACAGCTCCTCCACGAAGCGGCGGAGCAGTGGCATCGCCTGGCGGGCCAGGGGGGAGTAGGCCTCCAGCAGTTCGTGGGCCGTGCGGGCGGTGGACTCGGCTACCGCCACGACACCGTTGGCCTGTGAGGTGATGTCCACTACCTCGGTCACGACCGCTTCGGCCGCCGTGGAGACGCGGCGGGCGTCGGCGACGACCACCTGTGCCGCGGCGCTGACCGTGCGTGCTTGTTCGACCACCGCGGTGACCTGGTCCACGACCGCTTCGGTTTTCCGAACCAAGGTGTCCGCTCTGGTCACCACGTCGTCCACCCGGCCGACGAGTGATTCGGCCGAATCCAGTAGACCCAGCACCCTGCCGGGAACGGCGGCGACCGTGACCGCGGTGTCCACCGCCCATCCAACGGTCGACTTCGCCAGGCCGAACAGCGCACCGGGATCGGGCAGTCGCATCTGCATGCGTCCACTGTGCCCTACGCGGCGTGGATGTTCAGTTCTTGATCGCGAACAGGGGGCGGTGTGATGAGATCGACTTCGGCGGAGCCCTTTCCGGCAGGCGGGTCGGTGACGCGCCCGTTTGTGCTACCGACCGTGCGCGGGGTGTAGTCGTTCGTCTTGGAATATGTTCAGTGGATGTTCTCGTCGCTACCGTTGTGGCGGGCGGGGCTTGCCGGGGGGAGGGCGTGGATCGGTTCCGCGGCGCGGTTCGGTCGGTGCTGATGTGAGCGCTGGGCGAATTGTGCAAAACGGCTGCGTGCATGTGTGCGGGGACCGGGTGCCGCCTTCGGAATGCCGTTGGCTGTCGTTCGCCAATTGCTTCGACCGCGGTGCGCTCGGGTGCGGGGTGCCGTCGTCTGCGGAAGCGGTGTCGCGGCGGTGTTCCGATGTGCTGTTGGTCGACGTCAGAGCCGTTGTCTGCCGCTGGTGGCCCGGTGCCGCGCGGATTCGACGCGGTGGTCTCGTGGCCGGCTCTTTGCGGTCGGCGGTTGGAAAAAATCTGGCCGTCCGGGCTCCGCGTCGTCCGCTGCGGGATGGCCGTGCGTTCGTCGGCCGCACGTTCGTGTGAGTGAGCGGGATAGGCCTGGTTTAGGGGTGTCGGTTTACCGATTCGACGGCGCTGTCCACTCCGTGGACGTCCTGGGGCCTTCCGGGCGGTCTCGCATGGCGGGTCGCGGTAGCGCTGGACGGGTGACCCTGATAACGGCTGCCCTCGAACGGGTGACGTTTGGCGGGGCTCGAAACTCCGCGCGGTGCGGTCGTTGACTTTTTTCCGCAAGCCGACTATTAACTGCGTTGGTTTGGTATTGTCGTCACATTCCGCCCGTTCGACTCGTTGTGAGGTTCGACCCATGGCCCAGAAGGTTCTCGTCCAGCTGATCGACGACCTGGACGGCACGAGCAGTGAAGACATTTCCACGGTGCAGTTTTCACTGGATGGTGTTACCTACGAGATCGACCTGAATGAGGCCAACGGCGCGAAGCTGCGCGATGGTCTGGCCAGTTTCGTCGCCGCCGCACGGCGGACCGGCGGTCGCGCGAAGCGCGGCACCGCCGCGGTCGTGGGGGGCAAGCCCGCCGGAGAGGGGCGGAGCAAGGAGCAGACGCGGGCCATCCGCGACTGGGCCAAGGCGAACGGGCACGAGCTCGCGGACCGCGGCCGCATCCCGGCCAGCGTGGTCGACGCGTTCGAGTCCGCCCACCGCTGAGCCCCAGGGCTTCAGCGCGAGAGCCCCGAGACCGCTCAGGTCGCGGGGCTCTCGCGCGTCACCGGTGGTCCGCTCGCGCGTCGTGCTCGGCCAGCGCCACCAGCACGGCCTCGCTGGCGTCCTCGATCACCCCGAGCCGCTCCTCGCCCACCGCGTCGATGAACCAGGCGCGCACGTTCGCAGCGTGGTGGGGCGCGGCCTCCGTGATCGCCGCACGCCCCTCGTCGGTCAGCACGATGTCCGCGTACCGCGTGTCCTCGGCGCAGGGCTCGCGCCGCACCAGCCCGCGCTGCGCCATCCGCGTCAGGTGGTGCGACATCCGACTCTTCTCCCAGTCGGTCGCCTCGCCCAGCTCGAACGCCCGCATCCGCCCGGTGGGCGCTTCGGACAGGTTCACCAGGATCTCGTAGTCGGAGCCGGACAGCCCGAACTCACGTTGCAGGTGCCGGTACAGGTGCGTGTTCAGCTGCCTCTGCATCGCCAGGAAGCTGCGCCAGGCTCGCTGCTCACTCGCACTCAGCCACGGATCATCGCTCACGAAACAACATACTACGGGTGAGTTGACGCATCACCCCACCCTCAGGTGTGAAATTAGGCCGAACCGCCGAAAACCTGAGACCGAACACCCACCACCCCTGGCCCACGGTCGGCGGACAGCCAAGCCCGGTGGGGGCCAACACATTCACACCAATAGACACACGGCAGGCCCGACACCTTCCGCCAGACGGAATAGTCACGGGCGGCAACCGGCAGGGTGAATGACACCTCACGCCCCACGGCCAAGGCGACGCGCGGCACCGAACGAATGGCACCAGCCGATCACAACCGAGACGGCGTGCAATGTCACCGGTCGATCCCCCGTGACCCACGACCGAGGTGACGCGCGAATGGCGCCAGTTGACCCACAGGCGACCCACGACCAAGGCGGCGCGCGGCCACGGAACGAATGGCACCAGCCAACCCACGGGTGACCCAGGACCGAGGTGGAGGCGCGGCCACGGAACGCGGCCGATTTCACTTGGGGGATTCAGGCCTTGAACTTGCACTGCGGGCAAAGCTTCCTTCACCTGCCCCCGCAGCCCGCGAAGGCCTGAATCCAGGGGCCCCAAGTCAAATCGGCCACAGCACGACGGTGGTGACACGCCGCTCAACCCCACACCCACCGGAACAAGCGCTGAAGCGGGACACCGAACCGGAGTCCCCCTGATGTGAGAACCCCCCGACACACACGCTACGACAGGGGTACGACAATTTCCGGGGCCCGCAATCCGCACGGGGCCGCCCGGCAGGGGGAACACGCGGAGTCTCCAACCACAATCCGCACGGGACCGCCCGGCCGAGGAACGCAGGCCCGCACAATCTGCACGCGATCGCCCAGTCGGCGAACACGAGGAGCCTCAAACGGGGATATCCCCACTCGGCCCATCACGCACCAGCCGGACGCACACCCGGCACCCCAAACCGACACCACCCGATCCAGCGACCAAATCCGGTCCGGCCTGAACCAGCACCACCTGAACCAGCGCCACCCGGCCCAGCATGACCCGGCCCAGCGTCACCGAATCCAGCGCCGCCCGCTCTGCGCACCGAATCCAGCACCGGCCGTCCCAGCGCCGCCTGGTCCAGCACCGCCCGGTCCAGCACCACCGAAGCCAGCGCCACCCGGTCCAGGGTCACTGAATCCAGTGCCACCTGATCCAGCACCGCCCGATCCAGCACCGCCCGATCCAGCACCGCTCAAGCCGGCATCCCCCGATCCGGCACCACTGAACCCGGCGCCACCCGCCCCAGCGCCACCGAACCCGGTACCACCCAAACCGGCATCACCCGGTCCAGGGCGACCGAACCGGCACCACCGGACCCAGCACCACCCGCCCCAACCCCACCTCGCCCCAACCCCAACCCCACCCCACCCGAACCGACCCCAACCCCACCCGAACCGACCCCGAACCCACCCGACCCGGAATCACCCCCCGGACTCGGCCGCCTTCACCTCCCTGAACCCGTCCTCGGTCAACCCCCTCCGCCAATACCCGGAAATCGACAAACGGTCCTTCGTCACCCCGCGCTCAGCCATCAGGGCCCGCAGCTCCTTCACCATCGCGGCCTCGCCGTGCACGAACGCCTGCACGTCCTCCCCGGAGAACTCCATCCCCCGCACGACGTCCACCAGCGACCCACCGGTGTCCCGGTGCACCCACACCAGCTCGACCTCACCGGGGCTGTCGATCTTCTGCTCCTCGTCGACCCCGGCCACCTCGACCACGACCCGAGCCCGCGCCCCGGCCGGCAGCCGCTCCAGCGCGGCGCTGATGGCGGGCAGTGCGGCCTCGTCCCCGAGCAGCAGGTGCCACCCGGCCGACGCGTCCGGCGCGTAGGCCCCACCGGGCCCGAGCAGGGAGAACTCGGCACCGGGCTGGACCGAGGCCGCCCAGGGGCCCGCCACGCCCACGTCACCGTGGTGCACGAAGTCGATCGCCAGCTCCCGCGCGACCGGGTCGAAGCAGCGCACCGTGTACGTGCGCACGACGGGCCACTGCTCGCGCGGGAAGTCGCGGCGCACGGCCTGCATGTCCAGCGGCGTCGGGTACGACACGCCGGGCAGAGGGAACAGCACCTTCACGTACGCGTCGGTCCGGTCGTTGGGGGCGAAGTCCGCCAGGCCGGGGCCTCCCGCGACGACGCGGATCATGTGCGGGGTGACCCGCTCGGTCCGCAGGACGCTGAGCGTGACGACCTGGCGGCGGTCCCGCTTCGGGGCGTCGCCCGCAGAGGTGTCGGTCATGGGGCCTCCCAGTAGTTTTTCATCCATTTAGGTTAGCCTAACCAGACGAGACGGGCCCGTGTGGCGCAGCACGCTCCCCCTGAAGATGTGCTAGGGGTCCCCTAGAAACGGCTCGGGCCATCGTCGCGAAACCGATCCAGCCCTAGCGTTTTGTGCCATGACAGCAGACGGGCCCGCGATCGTCGTGAGCGACATTCGCAAGTCCTACGGCGACTTGCGTGCCGTCGACGGTGTGTCGTTCACCGTCGCGGAAGGAGAGTTCTTCGGTCTTCTCGGTCCCAACGGGGCCGGGAAGAGCACCACCCTGGAGATCGTGGAGGGCCTGCGCAAACCGGACTCCGGTTCGGTGCGGATCCTCGGCGAGAGCCCTTGGCCACGGAATCCCAAGCTACTTCCCAAGTTGGGCGTCCAGCTGCAGGCGTCGTCGTTCTTCGAGCGGCTGACGTCGAAGGAGCAGTTGCAGACGTTCGGGTCGCTCTACGGCGTGAGCCGGTCGGCGGCCGTCGACATGCTCGAACTGGTCGGCCTCACGGACAAGGCCGACGTGCAGGACGTTGACCTCTCGGGTGGGCAGCGGCAACGCCTCTCCATCGCGTGCGCACTGGCGCACGACCCGGAGATCGTGTTCCTGGACGAACCGACCGCGGCGCTGGACCCCCAGGCGCGCCGCAACCTCTGGGACGTGCTGCGGGCCATCCAGGCGCGCGGCAAGACGATCGTCTACACCACCCACCACCTCGACGAGGCCGAGATCCTCTGCGACCGGGTGGCGATCGTCGACAAGGGACGCATCATGGCGATGGGCCCGCCCGCGTGGCTGGTGCGCAAGCTCGACGCCCAGACCCAGGTCATCGTCGAGCACGGCACGGTGACCGCCGAAGTGGCCCGGATGCTGCCCGGAGCCGACAACGTCGTGGACGACGGCGTTTCCATCATCATCGCGACCAACGACGCCGGTCTCACGATCAAGGCGTTGGGGGAGCTCGACGCGTTGAACAAGGCGCAGGTCCGCACGGCCACCCTGGAGGACGTGTTCCTGCACCTCACCGGTCGCGCGTACCGCGAGTGACCCACCAACCAACTGGCGTCGCACCGGTGATCGAGCCTCCGGCGTCGTCAGACCTTCGAGCGGAGACGGCGACATGAAAGCGTTTTCCAGCCTGTCTTTGGCCATGTTCAAGGCCTCTTACCGGGACAAGGCAGCACTCTTCTTCACCTTCATGTTCCCCCTGATGTTCCTCATCGTGTTCTCCCTGCTCTCCGGTGTGAAGCTGGGCAACGAGGTGGAGATCGCGGTGGTCGGCGACAGCCGCGTCGTGGCCGCGCTGAAGAACTCCGAGGGTGTGAACCTCCAGGAGTTCAAGGACTCCACCACCGCCATCAACAGCCTGCGCGACGGCAACGTGGCCGCGATCGTCGTGTCGCAGGGCGACTCGATCGACGTGCGCTACGCCAACGGCGACCGCGCCGAGACCGGGCCCGCGCTGGCCAAGATCTCCGACGCGGTCGCGAGCGCGAACCTCGGCGCGGGCACCACCCCGCCGAAGTACGCCGTGCGGCAGAAACCCATCGAGGAGACGGCCTTCGAGCCGATCCAGTACCTCACCCCCGGCATCCTGTCGTGGGGCGTGTCCACCGCCGCGGTGTTCAGCTCCGCGCTGACCCTGGTGGCGTGGCGCCGCAAGCAGGTCCTGCGCCGCATCCAGCTCGCCCCCATCGGCCGCGGCTCGGTCCTCTCGTCCAGGCTGCTGCTCTCGGTCGTGATCGCGCTGCTCCAGGCGGTCCTGTTCGTGGCGGTCGCGACGCTGCCGATGTTCGGCCTCCAGCTGTCGAACCAGTGGTGGCTCGCGATCCCCCTGCTCATCCTCGGGACGCTCGCCTTCTTCTCGGTGGGCATGCTCCTCGGGGCGATCTGCAAGACCGAGGACTCGGTCACCGGCGCGGCGAACCTCGCCGTGCTCCCGATGGCCCTGCTCGCGGGCAGCTTCTTCCCGATCGACAAGGCTCCGGACTGGGTCAAGCTGATCACCAACGCGTTGCCGCTGCGGCACATGAACGAGGGCATGCTCGACGTCCTGGTGCGGGGCAAGGGCTTCGAGGCCCTCATCCTGCCGGGCTCGGTGCTCATCGGCTTCACGCTCGTCATCAGCACCCTCGCGGCGGTGTTCTTCCGCTGGGAAGACAAGTGATCGCCGGTGCGGGCGTTCGCTGACGGGATCCGGGTGCCGAGGCGCGTCGTCGTCGGCATGACCGGCGCCACCGGCGCCGCCATCGGCATCCGGGTCCTGGAAACGCTCAGCGCCGTCGGTGTGGAGACGCACCTCGTGCTGAGCAAGTGGGCACGCGCCACGATCGAGATGGAGACCGACTACACGGTCCGCCAGGTCCAATCCCTGGCGGACCACGTCTACGGGTCGCACGACCAGGCGGCGGCGATCTCCAGCGGCTCGTTCCGGACGGACGGGATGATCGTGGCCCCGTGCAGCATGAAGACCCTGGCGGCGATCAGGGTCGGGTACGGCGAAGGGCTGATCGCCCGCGCGGCGGACGTGACCCTCAAGGAGCGCCGCAAGCTGGTGCTCGTGCCGAGGGAGACGCCGCTGAGCGAGATCCACCTGGAGAACATGTTGGGACTGGCCAGGATGGGCGTGGTCATGCTGCCGCCCATGCCCGCGTTCTACAACCACCCCACGGGTGTCCCGGACATCGTCGACCACGTGACCAGTCGCGTGCTCGACCAGTTCGGTGTGGACAACGACCTCACGACGCGGTGGGACGGCGGGAAGTCTGCACGCCAGCACCGGAAGGAAAACGGCGATGAAGCACTTCACTGATCTGCGCGGGTACCTCGACGCGCTGCACGACCTCGGGGACCTCGTGGTGATCGACCGGGAGGTCGACGGTGACATGGAACCCGCCGCGATCACCCGGCGGAGCTACGAGGTCCGCTCCCCGGCGCCGCTGTTCACCAACATCCGCGGGGCCCGCCCCGGCTTCCGCATCCTCGGCGCACCCGCCGCCCTGTCGTCGCGGGAGGACATGCCCTACGCCCGCATCGCCCTCTCGCTCGGCCTCCAGCCCGACAGCACCGGGCGGCAGATCGTCGAGGCGCTGGCGGAGGCCCAGACCCGCGAGCCCATCCCGCCCGTCGTCGTCGAGAGCGGGCCGTGCCAGGAGAACGTCCTGCTCGGCGACGACGCCACGCTCGACTCGTTCCCCATCCCGATCGTCCACGAGAAGGACGGCGGGCGGTACGCGAACACCTGGGGCGCCCTGATCGTGCAGACCCCCGACGGCGAGTGGACCAACTGGTCCATCGCGCGGGTGATGAAGATCGACGGCAAGCGCATGACCGGCCTGGTCGCCGACGGCCAGCACATCGGGCACGTCTGGAACCAGTGGGTGGAGATCGGCAAGCCGATGCCCTACGCGCTGGTCCAGGGCGCGGAGCCGGGCGTCCCGTACGTGGCGGGCTTCCCGCTGCCCGACGGGGCGTACGACGCCGGGTTCCTGGGCGCGCTGGTCGGCGAGCCCATCGAGCTGGTCAAGGCCAAGACCGTCGACCTGCTCGTGCCCGCCACGGCCGAGGTCGTGATCGAGGGCCACGTGTCGCTCGAACGCGACGCGCTGGAGGGCCCGTTCGGCGAGGCCGCCGGCTACCACCCCATGGACGTGACGAAACAGCCCACCTTCCACATCGACGCCATCACGCACCGGAACGACCCCATCTGGCCCCTGGTGGCCGAGGGGCGCCCGCCGGACGAGTACCACACGGTCACCTGCGTCGGCGCCGCCAGCCAGTGCCTCGCCCGGCTGCGCGAGGTGCAGCTGCCGGTCAGCACGGTCTGGTCGCCGATGGACTCCGCGGGCATGTGGCTCGTGGTGACGGTCCCGCCGAACTGGCGCGACCTGGTCGACCCCGACACGACCAGCGACACGCTCGCGCAGTACATCGGGCAGACGCTGTTCTGGAACAAGGCGGGCCTGTACTTCCCGCAGATCTTCCTGCTCGACGACGACATCGACCCCACCGACCTCGCCGAGGTCACCTGGGCCATCGCGACCCGCATCCACCCCGTGTCCAAGCGCGTCCAGATGGACAGCGTCATCCTGCCGCTGTTCGTCAGCCACACCGACATCGAGTACAAGCGCGGCTGGGGCCCCAGGGTCGTCTTCGACGGCCTGCTCGCCCCGATCGGCGAGCGGATGGCCCACACGTCGTTCGCGGCCTCGTACCCGGAGGAGTTGCAGCGGAAGGTCATCGAGAACTGGACCTGAGCGCCTCGCCACCGCATCGGAAGGGCCCGTCCGGAGCCGTTGCTCCGGACGGGCCCTTCTCGGCGTCCACGGGCCGGGAGAAAAGGGAATCGCACTGTGTACATCAGTGCACAGTTGCGGCGGAGCCCCCGTGTCACGTTGCGACACGGGGGCTCCGCGGACAGTGTTGATGGCGACCGACGTCACATCAGAACTCCGGCAGCTCCAAGGGGGCGATCTCGCTGAAGACGTCCCCTGGACCCGGATTGCCGCGATGAGTGCGGCCACCCAGGTGGTGCAGGACCCCCCACACCGCGTTGAGCGCGGTGGTGACGGCCCCTTCGGCGAAGCCGCCGCACCACGAGATGTCGTCGCCCGCGAGGAACAGGCCGCGCTGGGCGTCGGTCAGGTCGTCCTGGACGAAGTGCGTGTAGAGCTTGCGCTGGTAGCGGTAGTGACCCGGCAGGTTCGACTTGAACGCGCCCATGAAGTGCGGCTCGGTCTCCCAGGTGATGGTCACCGGGTCGCCGATGATGTGCGTGCGGATGTCCACGCCGGGGTAGATCTCGGCCAGCGAGCCCAGCACCACGTCCAGGCGCTCCTGGAGCGTGAGGGTCGCGAGCTTCAGCGAGTCGTCGTTCCACGTGTAGGACAGGCACATCACACCGGGCTTGTCCGGCCCGTCGTCGAACAGGTAGACGCCGCGCGGCATCCGGTCGGTCAGCGTCATGCTCATCACGTGCCTGCCGGTGCGCGGGTCCACGTCGAGCCAGAACGGCCTGTCCGTCACCACGAACAGCTTCGACGAGCCCATGTAGTGCGTGCGCTCCACCGCGGTCCACAGGGACTGGGGGAGCAGCGACTCGTCGCACTTGACCTTCGACAGCAGCGCCCAGCTCTGCGCGGTGAACACCGCGGCCGGGTAGGTGCGGATGCCGTGCTCGGCGTCCTCCACGGTGATGCCGTGCGCCGTGCGCCGCATCCACTTCACCGCGGTCTTCGGCACCCCGCCCGCGTGCAGCGACGCGAGCGTCGTGCCCTCCGGCCAGTGGTCGAGGAACTCCGGCTCGTGCGTCCACAGGCGCAGCGGGAGCTGCTGGCTGCCGCCGATGATGCGCTGCTGGTCGACGTCGGCTCCGTTGTAGACGACCCGCAGGATCTCCAGCATCGAGTTGGGGAAGTCGGTGTCCCAGCCGCCGGTGCCGAACCCCACCTGGCCGAAGATCTCGCGGTGCTGGAACGAGGCGAACGCGGGCGACGCCGTGAGGAACCCGTAGAACGACACGTCGTCCAGGCGCGGCACCAGGCGGTTCCAGATGGCCTTGATGGTCGTGACGTCGCGGCTGCGGACCGCGTCCTCCATCGCGGACAGCTCCGCGGTCTCCTGCAACGCCTTGTCCCACGCGTCGGCCACCTGCTGGTAGACCACCGGCAGGTCGGCCGACGTGTGCGCGAAGTGGCTCACCCCCTTGAGGTCGACGACCGTGCTGGGCGTGTTGGTGGACAACGGGTTCGGGAACGGCGTGGTCTTCAGGCCGACCTTGTCGATGTAGTGGAACAGCGTGGTCGCCGCCAGCGGGAAGCGCATGGCGCCCATCTCCGCGACCGACTCCGGGTGCTCCCGGAACGGGACCGACCGCATGCGGCCCCCGATCTGCTCCGCCTCGTACAGCACCGGTCGCAGCCCGAGCTTCATCAGCTCGTAGGCCGTGACCAGGCCCGCGATGCCGCCGCCGATGACGGCGACCTCGGTGCCGTGCGCCGACGCGGGCAGTGCGCCGAGGCCCGCCGGGTGGGCCAGCCACTCGTCGTAGGCGAACGGGAAGTCGGGGCCGAACATCGTGACCGGGGCCCGCAGGCCGTTCAGGTCGTCGTGGCCGATCGGGTTGGTGTGGTCCATGTGCGCTACCCCCGGTTGACGGTGGTGACCCGCTCTCCGGCGGGTGCGGCGGAAGGGGGTCAGAGGAAGAGCTCGGGTCGTCGGTCCGCCAAGTAGTCGTTGACCTGCTTGGCCTTCGTGATCCGGGTGGGGTCGAGGTCCGCCACGACCAGCTGTTCGCCGTGGACGTCCTCGTGCAGTGCGTGGCCCGACGGGCCCACCACGCGGGTGAGGCCGCAGTACTCCAGTTCGCGTTCGGTGCCCGCCCAGTTCACGTAGGCGATGTAGAGCTGGCTCTCCAGGGCGCGCGAGTGCACGAGCGTCCTGGCCACGATGTCCCACGGCTTCATCAGCGCGGTCGGCACGACCAGCAGCTGGGTGCCCGCCAGCGCGTGGGCGCGCACCGTCTCCGGGAACTCGACGTCGTAGCAGATGAGCATCCCCACGGTGAGGCCGTCGAGCCGGGCCTGCACCACCCCGACCTCGCCGGGCTGGAAGATCGCGCGGTCGATGTCGCCGAACAGGTGGGTCTTGCGGTAGGTCGCCAGCGCGTCCCCCCGCCCGTCGACCAGCCGGACGGTGTTGTAGACCTCGCCGCCCGCGGCCTCCGGCCAGCCGAAGACGATCGCCACGCCGGTCTCGGCCGCGATGGCCGCAGCCTCCTCGCACATCGGGCCGTCGTCGGGTTCGGCCAGCTCACGGAGCTTGCGCGGGCCGAGGTGGTAGCCGGTCAGGGAGATCTCGGGCGTGATCAGCAACCGGGCACCGGCCTCGGCGGCGCTCCGAGCCGCGGCTCTGAGCCGCGTCCGGGGCGGCTCTCCGCCGGCGACGGTCTGCCAGCAAGCGATCCTCATGCTCGTCGATCCTTACTCCGCCGGTCGTTCTCCTTCGGCGGGGTTGTGAAGGCGCCCGGTTATGGCCGGAGTGATAACGTCATTATGAAACGGCATTATGATTCAATTCGCAGAAACACTGAGTGCACCGAAGCTATGGACTGCACTCGGGGTGCGGCAACCCCTGCCCGGCCCCTGTGTGCCCCTAGGGGGCTTGTAGGCCCTTATTCGGGCTGGTAGCAATGTCATCGCAGGTAAGGAGCCAGCGTTGATGTTTTGCCAGGCTAAACATGTTCTGTGGTCCATGAAGAAGCGGCCGGTGTGCGAAAGGGCAGTATTCATTGCCCCCGTCTCAACTGGGGGTCACGTTTCGTGACGGGGTTATGAATGACTTCCGGATTCTCCGGCCTCCTGACCTGTGTGTTTGCTGTCAGTGGATCACTTTCAGCCAGTGCAAGAGTGATCTTGGTCAGCCGCAACCCTACGGAAGTAGGGTTTTATGGATCAGTGTTTTCATACAATTCTCACGATGGCTCACGGATGTTGTGGGATGTAAGACGCGAACTCCGTAACGCACATGTTGCACATGGTCCGGGTTACTCGACGGTTTCCCGAGACGTTATCGACAAGCTTCTTATTGTCCTGATACTGTCGTTGTGTGTTACCAGGACGGCCTGGTGGGACAACCCGACTTGAGTTGGCCACTGTTTGTTCACCGCGGACACGTATGGGCGGGACAGGTGACCACACCGGGAAAGGAACGCGGTCTTAGATGTTGGTCGAACGGACTAGAGAACTGGCCACCCTCCAGCACGTGCTGGAGGACTGCCTCCGAGGCCGGTCCGGCGTGGCCATGATCACCGGTGCCAGAGCAACCGGGAAGACCGCGCTGCTCCACGCCTTCGGGGAGGAGGTGCAGCGCTCGGGAGCACTCCTCCTCAACGCCACCTGCACCGCGGGGGAACGCTCCCTGCCGCTGGGGGTGCTCAGCCAGCTCCAGCGCAACGTGCCCCTCGAACTCTGCCCCGGCGACCGGGCGGACTACCTCGCGGGACTGCTGGACGAGGCGTCCAGTCCTTCGAGGACCGCCGACGGCGACGTGGACGGCGCGGAGACCAAGCGCGGACACGCGCTGCACCAGCTGGGTGCCGCGATGCTGAACATCGCCGAACAGCGCCCGGTCGTCATCGTCGTGGACGACGTCCAGAACATGGACGACCTGTCCAAGGAGACCCTGCGGCACGTGCTCGGCAGGCTCCGGTCGGCCAGCGTGGCGATCGTGTTCACCGAGTGCGTGGGTTCCCGCGAACCCCGCTCGCTGTTCCACACCGAGTTCCTGCGCCACCCCCACTGCCACAGCATCCGGCTCACGCTGCTGTCGGCCGCGGGCGTCGGCGAGATGGTCGCGTCCGAACTGGACCCGCGCATCGCGGAGGCGTTCGGCTCCCAGTACTACGAGGTGACCGGCGGCAACCCGCTGCTCGTGCGCGCGCTGCTCGAAGACCAGCAGCGCCTGCGGCACGGCGACGGCGCGCCCGAGGCCCCCGTCGTGGGGGAGGGCTTCGCCGAGGCGGTCATGAGCTGCCTGCACCGCGGCGACCCCGCCATCCGCGAGGCCGCGTACGCGCTCGCCGTCCTCGGCAACCACGCCGACCGGCCGAAGCTGTTCGGCCGCATGATGGAGCGCTGCGCCAAGACGGCCGCCAAGGACGTCGAGAGCCTCGTCGTGATGGGCCTGCTGCGCGGCGAGACCTACCGCCACCCCGCCATCCGTGAAGCCGTCATCGACGACGCGATGGCCAACGCCGACCTCCCCGAGCTGCACCTGCGGGCCGCGTGGCTGCTCGCCCAGGACGGCGCCGAGCCGCGCGTCGTCGCGACCCACCTCGTCGCCGCGGGCACCACCTGCCCCGAGTGGGCGCTGCCGGTGCTGCGCGAGGCCGCCGAGTCCGCGCTCCTCGACGAGCAGGTCGAGGAGGCCGTCGACTACCTCGAACTCGCGATCCGCGACCGCGAGGAGGAGACGCCCATCGAGCTCGTCATGATGCTGGTGCGCCTCAAGCTCCGCCTCAGCCCCGCTTCCGCGCTCCAGCACGTGCCCGCGCTCGGCGAGGCGATGCGCGAGGGCAAGCTCCTCGGCCGCGGCCTCCTCTGGTTCGTCCGCTTCCTCGTCGTGCACGGCCGCGTCGACGACGTCGCCGAGGGCCTGGCCCGCCTGGTCGCCCGCGCCGACGAGCTGGACGAGCCCAGCAGGGCCGAAATCAAGATCACCCGCATGTGGGCGGCCGGGTCCTACCCGGAACTGGTCAACAACCTCCCGCAGGTGCAGCAGGACGGCGACCAGGTCTCGGTCGACATGGGCATGCGCGTCCAGGCCGCGACCGCGCTCACGCGCGTCATCGGCGGCGAGCTGGACGACAGCGCCGTCATGACCGCGGAACGCGTGCTCCAGAGCGTCAACCTCGTCGAGGAGCCGACCGAGGAGGTCAGCGCCGCCCTGCGGACCCTGCTGTACCTGGAGAAGCTCGACAGCGTGAAGTCCTGGTGCGACACGCTCATGACCGACCGCCACGAGTCCTCCAGCCCTCCCGGCTGGCTCGGTGAACTCGCCATGATCCGCGCCGAGGTGGCGCTGCGCATGGGCGACCTCGGCACCGCGCGCCGCCACGCCAGGTTCGCACTGGAGAAGGTCGACCCGCGCACGTGGGGCGCGGGCGTCGGCATGGTGCTCGGCACCCTGCTCCAGGCCACCACCGCGATGGGCAAGTTCGACGAGGCCGCCGAGGCGCTCGCGCAGCGGGTCCCGCAGCACATCTACCGCGGCCGCTACGGCCTGCACTACCTGTACGCCAAGGGCCAGCACCACCTCGCCACCCGCCAGCTCCCCGCGGCACTGGGCGACTTCCTGTCCTGCGGCGAGCTCATGGTCAAGTGGAAGCTCGACTCACCCGGTCTCCTCCCGTGGCGCACCGGTGCGGCCGAGGTCTACCTCCGCCTGGGCAACCAGGCCAAGGCCCGCGAACTGGCGGACCAGCAACTGGCCATCCCGGTCATGGGCCCGTCCCTGTCCAGGGGCATGGCGATGCGCGTCAAGGCGGCCACGCTCGACCTCCGCCAGCGCTCGCAGCTGCTCCACAGCGCACTGGAGGAGGTCCAGGCCGCGGGAGGCCAGTTGGAGGTCGCCCGAGTGCTGGCGGACCTCAGCCACACCCACCACCAGCTGGGCGAACCGGACCGAGCCAGGATGATGGTCCGCCGCGCGTGGCGCGTCGCCAAGGACTGCCAGGCAGAACCGCTGTGCGCCCAGCTGATCCCCGACCAGAGCCGAGGGAACACCACGTCCACCACATCGGAGACAGCAGCCGAATGCGGCGCCGCGACCCTCTCGGACGCGGAGCGCAGGGTCGCGGGCCTGGCAGCACTGGGCCACACGAACCGGGAAATCGCCAACAAGCTGTACGTCACGATCAGCACGGTCGAACAGCACCTGACCAAGGCGTACCGCAAGCTCAACGTCACCCAGCGGAAGGACCTCCCCGCAGACCTGTGGAGCGACGCCGCCTCAATCGCCTGACCCCCGGATCCGCGCGGCCCAGCCGCGCGATCCGGGGGCAGCAGCCCCTGTAGATCCCCAGGCCGAGGCCAGGGGATCTTTGCTGTTCAGCAGGCAAATGGGGAAGAAAGTGCAGCAAGTCAAGCGGTAAAGGGCAAGAA
>NZ_DBNGPQ010000070.1:0-18219 GCF_057122925.1 Umezawaea sp.
GGGGTACCGGCTCGAGGACGGGCGTGTGGTGCTGCTCGAACCCGAGGACCTCGACCCGCCGCCCACCGGTGAACGGGTGATCGAGGTACTCGCGTTCGTCTCCACCACGACACCCTTGACAGGGTGATCACCACCACAACCAGCCACACCACCACACCACACCACTGACCCGACCAGCGGCGGGCCGGGGCGGGTCGATGATGGATCGGTGATGGGTCGGGAGGGGTCGGGAGGGGTCGGTGGCGGGTCAGGGGCAGGTCACCGACCAGTGACCACTGACCCGGCGAGCGGCCAGATCAATGCCAGGTCAGTAGCCAGGCCACCGAGCAGTGAGCAGTGAGCAGTGAGCAGTGAGCAGCGTTTTCTGCTGCCGTTAGTCCGTGTGGGTGATGCCGGGATGCGGTTTGGGCATGTCGGGGGTAGCAATTTGGCATGAGGTCGGTCTGGCGTGGTGCTGTGTCCTTCGGGCTGGTCACGATCGGGGTTCGGCTGTTCTCGGCCACCGAGGAGCACGATTTTCGGTTCCACCAGATGCACCGGGAGGACGGGGGGCGGATTCGGTACAAGCGGGTCTGTTCCGCGTGCGGTGAGGAGGTGGCTTTCGCGGACATCGCGAAGGGCTACGAGTTGGAGGACGGGCGGGTCGTGGTGTTGGACGGTGAGGACTTCGAGACCTTGCCGATCGAGACGGACCGGTCGATCCAGGTGTTGGAGTTCGTGCCGGTGGAGGAGATCGACCCGATCTACTTCCAGAAGTCGTACTACCTGGAGCCGGACAAGGCCGCGGTGCGGCCGTACGTGCTGTTGCGGACGGCGTTGGAGGACGCTGAGCGGTTGGCGGTCGTGAAGATCACGATTCGTCAGCGGCAGACGTTGGCGACGTTGCGGGCGCGGGACGACGTGCTGGTGCTGCACACGATGTTGTGGCCGGACGAGATCCGGCGGCCGGAGTTCGACTTCCTGGGAAGTGGCGTCGAGGTGCGGCCCCAGGAGTTGCGGATGGCGTCGTCGCTGGTGGAGAGCATGGCGGGGTCGTTCGAGGAGGAGGAGTTCACCGACGACTACCGGGACGCGATGGAGAAGCTGATCACGGCCAAGGCCGAGGGGGTGGCGCTGCCCGTCGCCGGGGAGGCCGAGGAGGCCGGTGAGGTGATCGACCTGATGACGGCGCTGGAGCGGAGCGTGGAGGCGGCCAAGTCGGCGCGGGGCGGGCCCGCGAAGTCGGCCAAGGCCGGGAAGAAGGCCTCGGCGGAGAAGAAGGCCAGTTCCGCTTGATGGCCGACCTCTCGGAGTACCGGCGCAAGCGGGATCCCGGTCGCACGCCCGAGCCGGTGCCGGATCCGGCGGTGCTCCCCCACGGCGCCGACGACACGTTCGTGATCCAGGAGCACCACGCGTCGTCGCTGCACTGGGACGTGCGGCTGGAGCGCGACGGGGTGCTGGTGTCGTGGGCGGTGCCGAAGGGACTGCCGCCGGAGCCGGGGGTGATCCGGTTGGCGGTGCACACCGAGGACCACCCCCTGGAGTACGCGGGGTTCTCGGGGGTGATCCCGAAGGGCGAGTACGGCGGCGGGGAGATGTTCCTGTGGGACCGCGGTCGCTACGAGACGGTGAAGTGGTCGGACCGCGAGGTCGACGTGGTGCTGCACGGGGAGCGGGTCGACGGCGAGTTCGTGTTCTTCCGGCGGGACGGGTCGTCGGGTCGCGACTGGATGGTGCGGCGGCGGCACGTGGCGGCGCGGCCGGACTGGGTGTCGTTGCCGGCGGACCTGCGGCCGATGCTGGCGACCGACGGGGTGTTGCCGCCGGCCGAGCAGGACGGTGGGTGGTCCTACGAGTTCGCGTGGGACGGCGTGCGGGTGGTGGTGCGGGTCGAGGGTGGGCGGGTGGTGGTGGCGGACGGTCGGGGCGAGGACGTGACGTCGTCGTTCCCGGAGTTGCAGGGGTTGGGGGCGCGGTTGGGGATGACGCAGGCCGTGCTGGACGGGGTGGTGGTGGCGTTCGACGGTGGGAGGCCGAGCGCGTCGGCGTTGCGGCGGCGGACGGAGGCGGCGACGGCGGCGCGGGCTCGGCGGGCGGCGAAGGCGGCGCCGGTGACCTTCCTGGCGTTCGACCTGCTGCACCTGGAGGGGCGGTCGACGCTGGAGCTGCCGCACGAGGACCGGCGGGTGCTGCTGGAGGAGCTGGGGGTGAGCGGGCCGTCGTGGCTGACACCGCCCGCGTTCCGGGGTGGCGGTGAGGCGGTGCTGGCGGCGAGCGGTGAGCAGGGGTTGGGCGGGGTGGTGGCGAAGCGGTCGGATTCGGTCTACTCCCCCGGTGTGCGGTCCGCGGCGTGGGTGCGGGTCGCGGTGGAGGGGCGGCGGCGTGGGTGAGACGACGGCGGTGCGGGTGGAGGGGCGGCTGCTGAAGCTGTCGAACCTGGGCAAGGTGCTGTACCGGGAGACGGGGTTCACCAAGGCCGAGGTGATCGACTACTACTCGCGGGTGGCGCCGGTGCTGCTGCCGCGGCTGGCGGGGCGCCCGGCGACGTTGCGGCGGTACCCGGACGGGGTGGACGGGCCGTCGTTCTTCGAGAAGAACGTGCCGCGGCACGCGCCGGAGTGGGTGAGGACGGTGCGGATCGCGACGCCGGGCAGCGTGAAGGGCAACGAGTACGCGGACTTCGTGGTGGTGGAGGACCTGCCGACGCTGGTGTGGGTGGCGAACCTGGCGGCGCTGGAGCTGCACGTCCCGCAGTGGACGGTGGGTCCGCGGGGTGGGAAGCGCTCCCCCGACCTGCTGGTGTTCGACCTGGATCCGGGGGCGCCCGCGACGGTGGTGGAGTGCTGCCGGGTGGCGGAGCTGGTGCGGGTGGAGCTGGAGCGCGACGGGCTGGCGGTGTTCGCGAAGACGAGCGGGTCGAAGGGGATGCAGCTGTACGCGCCGGTGGAGGTGTCCTCGCCGGAGCGGACGGCGGTCTACGCCAAGGGGGTGGCGGTGCGGCTCGCGGAGGCGCACCCGGAGCTGGTGGTGTCGACGATGGCGAAGGCGGCGCGGCCGGGGAAGGTGCTGATCGACTGGTCGCAGAACAACCCGGCGAAGACGACGGTGGCGGCGTACTCGCTGCGGGCGCGGGCGGTGCCGTCGGTGTCGACGCCGGTGTCGTGGGACGAGGTGGGGGCGTGCGCGCGGCCGGAGGAGCTGGTGTTCACGGCGGAGGACGTGCTGGAGCGGGTGACGCACGGGGGTGACCTGTTCGCGGACCTGCCCGACGACCCGCGACGGCTGCCCGGCTGAGGGGTTATCCTGGCCGACTGCCTTCAGGAGGGGATGGTCGTGTCCGAGAGCATGGAAGAGCGGTTGGCGCGTGCGTTCGTGCGCGAGGTGCCGAAGCTGAACTCGACGGTGACGCTGGTGGAGTACGACCCGGCGTGGCCGGGGCTGTTCGAGCGGGAGGAGGCGCGGATCCGCGGGGCGCTGGGGCCGGTGGCCGTGGTGCTGGAGCACGTGGGGTCGACGTCGGTGCCGGGGTTGGCGGCGAAGCCGATCGTGGACGTGGTGCTGGGGGTGCCGGACTCGACGGACGAGGCGGCGTACGTGCCGCCGCTGGAGGCGGCGGGGTACGTGCTGCGCATCCGGGAGGCCGAGTACGAGCACCGGCTGTTCAAGGGGCCGGACACGGACGTCAACCTGCACGTGTACTCGGCGGACTGCCCGGAGATCGCCAAGATGGTGCGGTTCCGGGACCGGCTGCGGGCCGTGCCGGAGGACCGGGAGCTCTACGAGCGGACGAAGCGGGAGCTGGCGGCGCGGACGTGGACCTACGTGCAGGAGTACGCGGACGCGAAGACGTCGGTGGTGACCGCGATCGGGGCGAGGGCCTAGCCGTGGTGGTGGGGAGCCCCGCGCGGGGCTCCCCACCACGTGGGGTCAGCCGAGTCGGCAGCCGGACAGGATGATCTCCTGGCCCAGCAGCGTCCTCACGCGGACGGCGTTCTGCACGAGCTGGCCGGACGGGGTCGTGGTCGTCTCGTTGTAGAAGACCTGGGCGACGCCGGGGATGCCCAGCGAGCCGGAGCCGGAGCCGATCGGGGTGCCGTTGATGGTGCCGACCGTGGACGAGCCGGTGATGCCGCTCGCGCCGGAGGTGCAGTGGCTCTCGATCATGCTGATGGTGATCGCGCCGCCGAGGAGGGTGGCGCCGTCGACCGTGGCGTTGGCGGTGGTGGTGCCGGTCACCGGGTCGAGGGTGCAGTCGGCGTGCAGGGCCTGGACGGTGGCGAGGCCGAGCACGGTGAGGGTGGCGGTGGTCTTGTCCTGGTTGGGCGGGCAGGTGGCGTGCGGGGTCTTGGCGACGGTGATGAGGCCGGTGGCCGCCAGCGCGAAGGCCTCGCCGCGCAGGTAGGTGACGACCTTGACGGTGGCGGTGGCCGCCGCGCCGTCGTCGTCGGTGATGGTCACCAGCACGTTGTGGACGCCGAGCGCGGTGAACGCGTGGCTGGTGGAGCAGGTGCCGGAGCCGGGGGCCTGGGAGACGGTGCCCGCGACGACGGGGGTGCCGTCGGCGAAGTCGACGGTGCAGGTGTGGGTGTCGTTGGTGGCGATGTCGGTGAAGGGCGCGGTGAACGCCACCGGGGTGCCGCGGGTGACCGTGACGCCGGTGGCGGGGGCGGTGATGGTGACGGCGGGGGCGACGTTGGTGAGGGTGAGGGTGGCGTTCTGCGCGACGGGGGCGTTGACGCCGTCGTTCGCGGTGAGGGTGACGGTGTAGACGCCGTCGTCGGTGCAGGTGACGGTGGTGTTCTGCTGGGTGGCGTCACCGAAGGCGCAGGTGGCTCCCGGATCGACGCCGGAGGCGGGGGCGATGCTCCAGGCGGTGGTGAGGCCGGGGCCGTCGGGGTCGGTGACGGTGCCCGCGAGGCTGACGCCGGTGCCCTCCTGGCCCGCGTAGGGGCCGCCGGGGGTGACGACCGGCGGGGCGTTGACGGTGATGGTGGTGCAGTCGGTGACGTCGCCGTTCCCGCCGCCGTCGGTGCCAGCGGCGGTGACGCACAGCTCGTGGGTGCCCGCGGCCAGCGCCGGGGTGTCGACGGTGTAGGTGACGGCGGCCGGGCCGTTCTGGGGCAGGGCCGGGGTGGTGGAGGTGACGGCGATCGGGGCACCGCCGTCGACGCGCAGGGTGAGCGCGGTCAGCGTGGAGGAGATGACGCCGGGCAGGATCGCGGGCAGCTGGGCGACGTCGGGGACGTTGGTGCAGGTGCCGCCGGTGGCGTCGGCGATCTGCTGGAGGGTGTTGGCGCCGCTGCCGCAGGAGGAGCCGGTGCCGACGGCGAAGGTGAAGTAGTCGAGGTCGGCGGGGACCGCGCCCAGCGGTCCGGCGATGGCGGGGCCGTTGTTCATGCCGTCGGAGAGGAACACGACCAGCTTGCGCGGCGTGGTGGACGCGGTGGCGACGGTGGTGGACTTGGTGATGCCGTCGGCGAAGTTGGTGGAGCCGCTGCCGGGGGCGCGGGCGGTGAAGAGCCCGAGGCCGCCGGGGTTGTTGTTGGCCGAGGCGAGGACCTCCTCGACGTCGCGGGTGCCGTTGGCGTTGGTGTCGGCGCCCGGGGTGGTGGTGAGCTGGTCACCGGCGGCGGGGGCGACGTCGGCGGTCGCGCCCGCGCTGCCGAACACCGCGGCGCCGACCTGGGCGACGGTGCCGAGCCCGACGGCCTGGGCGTTGAGGGCGCGGGCCGCGGCGACCTCGCAGTCGAGGATCTGGTTGGGCGCGCCGTCGCCGTTCTGGTCTCCCCCGCAGCCCGCGGCCACGCCCGCCGACGTGCTGCCGGAGACGTCCAGGACGTAGGTGATCGAGGTGTTGGCGACGGGCTGGCCCTGGCCGATGGAGGCGGTGCCGGTGACGGTCACCGGGCCGGGCGGTAAGACGGTGCCGTCGGCGGGGGTGGTGATGGCGACGGAGATGCCGGTGCCGCCGGGCAGGTTGCCGTCGACGGCGAACGCCTGCCCGGCGGACACCACGAGGGTGAACGCCGTGAGCACTGCGACCGCGGAGTGCCTGGGTCTCATGTTCGGTTCTCACTTCCAGTAGTGGCGATCACCGGTCGGGTGACCACCATGGAAGGAGAAGCAGGATCGCGATCGAATACGGAGTGATCCTCACATCAGGTGGCGCCAGGCGTGGGGCACCGCGGGAACCACCCGTTCAGCCCAGGAAACCGGCGATCTCGGCGACCAGGTGGCGGGGGTCGTCGAGCCACGGGAAGTGCCCGCCGCCCCGCTGCACGGTGAGGGTCGCGGTCGGGATCAGCTCGGCGAGCTCGGCGCACCGGTGGGGCGGGGAGACCGGGTCGCGGTCGGCGGTGTAGACGAGCACGGGGACGTCCAGCCCCACCAGCGCGCGGCGGGTGACGCCGGGGGTGAACGCGCCGGACGCCCAGTAGCCGCGCAGGGCCGGGAGCGAGCGCTGGCCCCGTTCGGCCTCGGCGTGGGCCCTGGCGGTGTCGTCCCAGCGGCCGTAGAACAGCGGGGCCGCGGTGACGCGCTCGTCGTGGCCCGCGCCGCCCGCGTTCAGCAGGTCGAGCGCGGCGGACGCGGCCGGGAACCACGGCTCGTGGGCGCGGGAGCCCAGGTGGCGGGCCCAGTCCTCGGCGGTGGGCGTGAGGTCGACGGCGCGCAGCGCGGGGCTGAGCAGCACCAGGCGGCGCAGCCGGTCGGGGTGGTCGGTGGCGTAGGACATGGCGATCCCGGCGCCCGCGGAGTGGCCCAGCAGGTCGATCCGGGCGAGGTCGAGGTGGCGGCGCAGCGCCTCGACGTCGTGGGCGAGCCGGTCGCGCCGGTAGGTCGCCGGGTCGGCGGGGGCCTCGGAGTCGCCGGTCCCCCGGTTGTCCAGCAGCACGAGCCGTCGGTGCGCCGAGAGCCCTCCGAGGTCGCCCAGGTAGGCCGCGGCGCGGCCCGCGCCGCCGGGCAGGCACAGCAGCGGCTCACCGGAACCCCGCTCGTGGTAGGCGAGGCGGGTGCCGTCGTAGGAGGTGAATCGGGGCACCGGGTCATCTTCGCGCACCGGGCCGCCGGACGAGCGACTCGGAGGGAGCGCTACTGGGGACGCATGTCCATGACCTGCACGGCGGAGCCCTCGTACAGCTTCGGCTGGTAGGTCATGACGGCGGTGGGGCTGCCCGCGGCCTCCACCACGATCTGCGCCACCTCCAGGCCCGCCAGGTCCGTCGAGCCTGCCAGGGCGGCCTGTTCGCCGATCTCCAGCGCGTTGGTCGTGGACAGCGCGAGGGCCTGCACGGGGCCCGCGGGGTCGTTGAGCAACCAGGACAGGTCGGGGTGGTGGCCGTTCAGCTCGGTGCCCGCGACCAGCAGCGACAGGGCGGGGACGATCAGCAGGCGCCCGCTCGTGATCGCCTGCACCACCACGGCCTGGGCCAGGCGGGGGTTGAGCTCGCGTTCGTAGGCCGCCAGGAAGGACGAGTCGAGCAGCAGCGCGCGGGGCAGGGTCACGCGGCGTGGTCCGAGCCGGGGTGGTCCACCCTGGCCAGGATGGCTCGGGCCAGCGTGTCGGCGGCCTGGTACTCGGGCGTGGTCGGGTCGATGCCCCGGTGGGTGAGCACGGCGTGGGCCACCTGCTCGCGGTGCTCGAAGGCCGTGCGAGCGCCGGGCAGGAGCCGGTCGAGCTCGTGCGGCGGCAGCGCGGCCAGCAGAGTGGCGTCGACCCCGTCGCGCGCCGAGATCCGCTGGACCAGGTACTGGTCGGCGGGTGAGCGGTCCGCGAAGGCCGAGGCGGTCATGGTCCGATCATAGCCGGCCTGGTCACGGTGCGGAACGTCTCCGCGGGGGCGGGTGGCGCGACCGGCGTCCGCGGGTGCCGGTCCCTAGGCTGGTGGCCATGCCGAAGATCGCCACCGCTGACGTCGTCGAGCGGGAACACCTGCTCGACTTCCTCCGGCCGCGCCACCGCGGCCTGCTCATCACCGCCCGCTCCGACGGACGCCCCCAGGTGTCGCCGGTGGCGTGCGGCGTCGACCGGGAGGGCCGGATCGTCGTGTCCACCTACCCGCGGCGGGCGAAGTCCCGCAACGCCCGCCGCGACGACCGCGTCACGGTGTGCGTGCTGTCCGACGACTGGGACGGCCCCTACGTGCAGGTCGACGGGCGCGCGGAGGTGCTGGACCTGCCGGACTCGGTCGAGCCGCTGGTGGAGTACTTCCGCTGCATCGCCGGGGAGCACCCCGACTGGGACGAGTACCGGGCGGCGATGGTGCGGCAGGGCAAGAGCCTCATCCGGGTGACGATCGAACGGTGGGGTCCGATCGCCACCGGCGGGTTCCCGCCCGAACTGGCGGACTGAGGGCCTACGCCGTCCCGGAGTCGGTCGGCTCCGGGACGTGCGCCCACGTCCCGCCCCACCCGACCGGGTCCTGGAGGAGCGCCACGACCGCGCCCGAGGGGTCGGCGATCGACGCGACCAGCCCGGTCGGGACCTCGCGGGGTGCCACGACGACGCTGCCGCCGAGGTCGGTCGCCGACGCCACCGCCGCGGCGACGTCGGGGACGGAGAAGTACACCGTCCAGCCCGCGGCCAGGCCGGTGTCGGCGGTCAGCCTGCCCGCCACGGGTCTGCGGTGGCCGTCGAACTCGGCCTCGAAGAGGCTGAAGGGCTCCTCGGGGTCGCGGACGTGCCAGCCCAGCTCGTCCGCGTAGCGCTCGTCGGCGTCGGCGACGCCGAGCAGCTCCACCCAGCACGGCTCCCCCGGTCGTGGTTCGGGCGCCCACGGTCCGTGCAGCACGCGCCCGCGGTCGACCGACACGCCGGGGTCCACTGCCCGAACGGGCAGGCCCGCGAACACCAGCCGCCACCCGTTCGGCTCCCCCGGACTGATGCGGACGGCGAGGCGGTCACCCACCCAGCCGCCGAACACGTCACCGGGTTCGGGTAGCACCGCCCAGCCCAGGAGCTGGGAGAAGAAGTCGGCGGTCGGCTCGGGAGCGTCGGTCGTCAGTTCGATCCGACGCAGCCCTCGGGCCGGGTGGGACAACAGCACGTGGTGGGTCCGTTCATGAGTGAGAACCAGTGAGAATCCCCGAACGGGCCCATCATGTGCGGCTCACCGAGCCGACTTCAATGCTCCATTCGGCCCTACCGCGCGGTCCGCGAGCACCTCGGCGAGCGGTCGGGGCTTGCCGAGGTGGAATCCCTGGCCCACCCGGACACCCAGTCTGACCAGCGCTTCCACCTGGGTGGGGCGCTCGACCCACTCGGCGACGGCGGACAGTCCGAGGCCTCGGGCGATCTCCACGATCCCGGATACCAGAACGGCATCGGTGCTGTGCTCGTCGATGCCGCGCACGAACTCGCCGTCGATCTTGATCCCGGTGATCGGCAGGTGCTTGAGGTGCACGAACGACCCGAAACCGGAGCCGAAGTCGTCCAGGGTGATGCGGCAGCCGTACCCGCGCAGCTTCAGCGCGAGCGAGCGGGCCGCGTCCAGGTTGGTGACGGCGGCGGTCTCGGTGATCTCCAGCCCGAGCCTGCCGGGCGCCACCCCCGCTCCGGCGAGCCGGTCGAGCACGAACCCGGCGAAGTCCTCGTCCTCCAGGGTCCGGCCCGACACGTTGACGTTGAACCGCAGATCGGGGTCGGGGTGCCGCACGAGGGTGTCGATCGCGCGGTTGAGCACCCACCGGTCGATGTCGTGCACGAGGTTGGACCGCTCGGCCTCGGGCAGGAACTCCGCCGGGCCCAGGTACGGCTCCTGGCCGTCCTCCAGGCGCAGCAGGATCTCGTGGCCGAGCACCTTGCCCGACACGAGCTGCACCATCGGCATCGCGTGCAGGGCGAGACCGCCGGTCTCCAGCGCGGTGCGCAGCCGGTCCATCACCGAGACCCGCTTCACGGTGTCGGCGTAGTGGCCGGGCTCGTAGACGGTGACGCGGTTGCGGCCCGCGGCCTTCGACGCGTAGAGCGCGAGGTCCGCGTTGGCGAGCACCAGCTCCCAGGCATCGCCCGAGGTGTAGGTGGCGACGCCGGTGCTGACCGTGATGCGGGAGTTCGGGGCGACCCCGACCAGCGGCAGCGCCGACACCGCGTCGCGCAGCCGGTGCGCGACCACCTCGGCCTCCGGGCCGGCCAGGCCGGGCAGCACGACCGCGAACTCGTCGCCGCCGAGCCTGCCGATGAGCTGCGGCTCCTCCAGCCGCGAGCGCAGCGCCACGGCCAGCGACCGCATCAGCCGGTCGCCGACGGCGTGCCCGCGCAGGTCGTTGACGTCCTTGAAGTTGTCCAGGTCCAGCAGCAGCAGGGCGCCGTCGCCGCCGGTCGCGAGCTGCCGCTCCAGCTCGCGGGTGATCGCGCGCCGGTTCGACAGGCCCGTCAGCGGGTCCTGCTCGGCCATCAGCAGCAGCTCGTCGTGCACCCGGCGGGCGGTGGTGATGTCGTGGGCGGTGCCCAGCGCCCGCACGGGGACGCCGTGCTCGTCGTGCACGATCTCGCCGAAGCACTCGAACACGCGCTCCACGACCAGGCCGGTGTCGAGGTCGGGGTGGGTCATGCGGTGGGTGAAGTTGAAGCCCGCGCCGGTCCGCATCGCCTCCTGGAGGACCGCCTGGATCATCGGCAGGTCCTCGGGGTGCACCAGCTCGGTGTACCCCTGGAAGTCCATCTGCGTGCCCTTGGGCATGTTCCACATCTCCAGGAGCGTGTCCGACCACACGATCCGGTCCTCGGCGATGTGCCACTCCCACGTGCCCATCCGCCCCAGCACCTGGGCGCGGCGCAGCGCGTCGGCCTCGTGGGTCGCCTCCAGCTCGCGGTCGCGCCACGCCGAGACGTCCACCATCTGGTAGAGCAGCTCGTCGGGCGAGATGCGCCTGCACGAGACCTCCAGCCACCGGTGGCCCTGGTCGCACGTGCTGGGCGTGAGCAGGGTCAGCCCGGACCTCGGGCGCTCGGGCGTGCCCGGCAGCAGCGCGGGCAGCGAACGGCCCACGACGTGCTCCAGTGCGACGCCGAGCAGCCCCGCCAGTGCCGGGTTGGCCCAGCGCAGCGTTCCACGCGGGTCGGTGACGCCGTAGCCGACGTTCGCCCGGTCGAGCACCTCGCGGTACAAGGCGCTGTTGCTGGTCACGCAGTCCTCCTCGCCACCCGCGCGACATGATGGTGGAGATCACGGTCCGTGGGCAAGCCGCTACCGTTCAGCGCAACCGCTCCAGACCTCGTGCGGCGTCCACCACGCCCGCGGCGAGGCCGCGCAGCTCGTCGCCGCCCGCACCGTCCTCCGCCGCCGTCATGATGTCCTCCGCGGCACACCTGAGCTGGAACAACCTGTCCTGGAGGTCGGCCAGCTCGGTGCTGGAGAGCACCACGGCGTCCTCGGGCAGCCCTCCGCGCTGCACGGCCGCGCGCCGTTCGTAGGCGCGCTGCCTGCACGGTTGGGCGCAGTAGCGGCGGGGGCGGCCTATCCGGCCGTGGTCGGGCAGTCGCCGACCGCACCAGGCGCAATGCCGGGCGACCTCGCGGCGTTGGCCGATCACGGCGACGGCGCCCTCGGCCTCGGTCACCAGTTCCATGGCGCGCGACGGTATCCCGCCACCCGCCGTTCGCTCCAGCGCCACGCCGCCAAGGCACACTGCTTGCCGTGAGCGACACGCATCCGTACCTGGACGGGCCGCACCCGAGGGCGTACGCCCACCGCGGGTGGCACCTCGACGACCTCTCGGGCATGGAGAACTCCCTGTCCGGGTTCCGCCGCGCGGCCACCGAGGGGTACCGCTACCTGGAGACCGACGTGCACGCCACGTCCGACGGCGTGGTGGTGGTGCACCACGACCGGACGCTGGACCGCACGACCGACCGGAGCGGGGCGGTCGCGGAGCAGCCGTGGTCGTCGGTGGGGAGGGCGATGATCGGCGGTCGCGAGAAGATCACCCGGTTGGCGGATCTGCTGGAGGAGCTGCCGGAGGCGTTGTTCAACATCGACGTGAAGGCCGACTCGGCGGTGGAGCCGGTGCTGGCGGTGCTGCGGCGGTCCGGGGCGATGGGGCGGGTGTGCCTGGCGTCGTTCTCCGACACCCGGCTGGCGCGGCTGCGGCGGCTGGGCGGGCCCCGGCTGCTCACGTCGATGGGTCCGAGGTCGGTGGGGGCGCTGTGGATGGCGGGCCGGGTGCCGGTGGCGGGGCTGGCCGTGCGGGGGGTGCTGGCCCAGGTGCCCGCGGCGCGCGGCAGGCTCCGGGTGGTGGACCGGCGGTTCGTGCGGGCCGCGCACCTGCGCGGCTCCGAGGTGCACGTGTGGACGGTCGACGACCGGGAGGAGATGGCGCGGCTGCTGGACCTGGGCGTCGACGGGCTGGTCACCGACCGGCCGGACGTGCTGCGCGACGTGCTGCGGGCGCGGGAGGTGTGGGCGGGTTCCTGACGCCGAGGTGGCCGATTGACAACAGCTTGGGGTAACCGTCGATCATCGGTTCACCCGACCAGTACAGTCCGCCGTCATGAGCGTGGTGGACAGCAGCCCCGAGAGCGCGGGGACCGCACCGGAACGGCTTCGCGAGCAGCGCGGCTGGTGCTGGTACGACTGGGCGAACTCGGTGTTCCCCACGTCGGTGGGGACGGTGTTCCTCTCGGGTTACCTGACCGCCGTGGCGAAGGTCGAGGCGCAGGCGGACACCGCGCGCAACGGCCCGAACGCGTGCGCGGACAGCTCGTTGCAGCAGTGCGACATCTCGGCGTTCGGCGTGCACTTCCCGGCGGGCTCGCTGTGGGGCTACCTGCTGTCGATCGCGACGGTCGTGCAGGTGCTGGTGCTGCCGGTGATGGGCGCCATCGCCGACCGGACGCAGAACAAGCGGCGGATGCTGGGCGGGTTCGCGTTCGCCGGGTCGCTCGCGACGGCGGCGCTCGGGTTCGTCGGCGGCTCGGACTGGTCGCTGGGGGTGGTCCTGTTCATCCTCTCCAACATCTGCTGGGGTTCGTCGGTCGTCGTCTACTACTCGTTCCTCCCCGAGATCGCGACACCCGACGAGCGCGACGCGGTGTCGGCGCGCGGGTGGGCGTTCGGGTACCTCGGGGGCGGGATCGCGCTGGCGATCCAGCTGGCGCTGTTCATCGGGCACGACGCGGTCGGCATCAGCGAGGCGACGGCGGTGCGGTTCGCGTTCGTGCTGTCCGGGTTGTGGTGGGCGGGGTTCACGCTCATCCCGCTGTCGCGGCTGCGCCGCCACCAGGCCCCGCACGGCGGTGAGCACGGCGCCGGGATCATCGTGGCGGGGTTCAAGGAACTCGGGCAGACGTTCAAGTCGGCGCGGCTGTTCCCGCTGACGCTCGCGTTCCTGTTCACCTACCTGATCTACACCGACGGCATCTCCACCGTGGCCGGGGTGTCGGCGCAGTACGGGCGCGACGAGCTGAAGCTCGACGAGACGGTGCTGATCTCCACGATCCTGATCGTCCAGTTCGTCGCGTTCTTCGGCGGTGTGCTGCACGGGTGGGGCGCGAAGCGGTGGGGCGCCAAGCGCACCATCCAGATCAGCCTGCTGGTGTGGATCGTGGTGATCGGTTTCGCGTACTTCGTGCAGGCCGGGCAGCAGTTCCAGTTCTACGGGCTCGCGGTCGGCATCGGTCTCGTGCTGGGCGGCACGAACGCCCTGTCGCGGTCGCTGTTCAGCCAGATGGTGCCGCCCGGCCGCGAGGCCCAGTACTTCTCGCTCTACGAGATCGGCGAGCGCTCCACGTCGTGGCTCGGCCCGCTGGTGTTCGCCGGTGTCGGCCAGGCGACCGGGTCGTTCCGGCTGGCGATCATCTCGCTGGTGGTGTTCTTCGTGGTCGGGTTCGTGCTGATGATCTTCGTGCCGGTGCGGCGCGCGATCGAGGCGTCCGGGAACCCGGTGCCGGTCAAGGTGTGACGGGTGGTGCTGGTCGTCGGAGCCCGCGCAGGCCGACGACCAGCAGGGCGGTCGCGGCGGCGACCATCACCGCCGCGACGGCCGCGACGCCGGGGTGGTCCGCGTACACCAGTTCGATCGGCAGCAGCGCCGCGATCCACACGCCGAGGGCGGTGGCCGCGACCGGGGAGCGGCGGCGCAGCAGGCCTGCGCCGACCACCGCCGCGGGGACCACCGCGATCGTGGTCACCGGGTAGGGGGAGTAGGGGTGGACCAGCGCCGCCCCGGAGACCACCGCGGCCCCGGCCAGCGCCCACCGCCACCGGCCGAGCGCGGGGGTGGGGACGTCGCGGTGGAAGCCCGTGACGAGGGCGAGCGTGGTCAGCCACAGCGGCACCTGCCAGAACAGGTCCAGCGGCGTCGTCGGGCCGGTCCACTCCAGGACCAGCCGCACCAGGGCGAGCACGGACAGGGCGGTGAACAGCGCCTTCGCCACCCCGCGGAACCCGGTGACCACCGCGACCGAGCCCGCCAGCGCGGCGAGGTCGGCCAGCGGCACGGGGCCGCCCGCGGGTATCGGGGACAGCAGCAGACCCTGCGCCGCGTAGGCGCCCAGCACGAGCGCGCCGACCAGCGCGACCAGCCGCACGACGTCGCCCGCGGCGACCGCCCGCGCGGGGGCGCCGGACGCGGCGAACCGGGTCCGCACGGCGAGGGCGATCGTCGCGCCGGTCTCGCCCCAGCCCGGCCAGCCGTGCTCCAGGTCGAGGTCGTCGGTGCGGTCGGCGAGGAACAGGCCGACCATCTCCTCCTCGCGCTCGGCCCGGTACCACGGCGGCAGCAGCCGCAGCAGCGCGCGGTAGCGGTTCTCCAGGTTGGTCACAGCGCTCCCCTGGTCCTGAGCACGAGCGACGCCGCCCGCACGTTCGCCGAGAGCCGGGCCACCTCGGCCGAGAGGGCGCGCACGCCGCTGTCGGTGAGCCGGTAGTAGCGGCGGAGACGGCCCTGGTGGACCTCCTCGCGGTCGCGTTCGGCGAACCCGTCGGCGACCAGGCGGTCCAGCACCCCGTAGAGCGTGCCGACCCGCAGTTTCATCCGGCCCTCCGACAGCGCGTCGACGGCCTGGACTATCGCGTAGCCGTGCAGCGGCTCCTCCGCGAGCGCGGTCAGCACCAGGAAGGTCTGCTCCGTCATCACCCGAGCACTCATGTAACGAGTTATATCGGAAAGCGGTATATGCCGGCAAGCGTCAGCACGGGTCAGCTCGCGATCACCGACGTCCGATCGTCGAGACGTGACGCGTCGGCCTCCAGGCAGCGGCGGAAGGGGTTGTCGTTGACGCGGTCACGCCGGTGCGCCAGGAACCAGGACAGGACCGCCAGCGCGTTGACCCCCACGACCCCGGCGATCCCCGGCCAGGACAGCCTCTCCCACCAGAACGCGACTCCCGTGATCACCAGCGACGTGGTCGTCACCAGGCCACCCAGGGCGAAGAGGAGCCCGAACGACTCGTTGATGGATTCCTTGTAGATGTACAGGACCACCGCCGCGATGAACGCGACGCTGCACACGTTCACGTAGCCGACCCAGGTCGGCATCAGCTCCCAGCCGCGGGTCAGGAGCAGAAAGGAGCCGTAGAGCCCCGCGAACGCGGACACGAGCCCCGTGAACCCCAGTACCCCGCTCGTCATCGACCACAGGTGACGTGTTCCCCGCCGCGGCTCGAACACGGTGAGCCAGTCGTCGTTGCGCACCAGGCTGGACGTCGTGTTCCCGCTCTGGCTCAGCACCTCGCCGTAGACCGCCGCCCGCGCGGGCCAGCTGAGGAGTCCGAGCAGACGGAGTTGCACCGACGACAGCCCGCACCCGCGGGACAGCGAATCCAGCAGCGCGGCCACCTGGTCATCGGGTTCGGACTCGGTCGCGGCGGTGGCGAAGACGCCCTTGAGGTAGACCCTGACCGAGTAGTCGTTGGTGCGACTCGCCCTGGGGATCCGCTCCTTGACCTCCTTCATGGCTCGATCGTCGGAGAACTTCTGCCCGCGCACGGCGTCCAGGGCAACGGGGATGGCGAGCCTGGGATCGATCACGGAGGTGTCGGGGGGAATGGCGTCGACGTCGGAATCCCTCAGGAGCCGACCGATCCTGCCTCCGATCAGCAGCAGGGGATCGTCCTTGCGCCGCGTGAACGGCTGCCACATCCACGCCTCGGCCTCCACGTCGGTCACCGCTGGTGAGGCGCGGCGCAACTGCTCCTCCACATCGGGGTTCCGGATCAGTTCCGCCAACCGCCACGCGGCGCGGGTGGCCGCTCGGCCGTCGGCCCAGAGCAGGTCGACCAGCGCCGTGGCCGCGGCGGGTGTGCCCACCACGGCCAGGTCGTCCACCGCCCAGAGGAAACCCTCCGCCGCCCGTGCGGTGAGAACGGTCAGCGCCAGTTCACCCATCCCGCGCAGTGCCGCCCGGCCGTCGGCATCCGCGTCGGCCTGCGGGGCGAGGGCGAGCGCCGCCTCCGGCCTCCCGGACGCCGACAGCGCCTGCATGGCGTCGACCTTGGCCGGGCCGTCGGACAGCGCGAGGCTCGCGAGCCGCCGGAGCACCTCCTGTCCGCGCGGTCTGCTGTCGGCGGCGACCGAACCCAACGCGGCGACGACGGCCGCGCGGTCCGGACCCACGACACACGACACCGAGCTGCCGCAGGAAGTGGTTCACGATCGCCGTGGCGAAGTCGCCGTCCACCCGCTTGGCCTCCGACAGGCACTCCAGCGCCAGGATCTTGTGGTGCGCCTCGGGCGAGCCGAAGATCTCCGCGATCACCTTGGTGCTGTCCCTGTTGCTCGCGCCGCACCACAGCTTCACCGTCTCCCGCCACGCGAGCGGATCGGCGAGGTACCGCTCCAGCAGGCTGTCGGGGCTGTCGGCCAGCTCCGTGGCCGCGAGGTACTCCTGCAGCGTCAGGTGGCGGAACACGTAGTGCGCCTTGCGCTTGTCCACCGCGACGAGCAGTTGGCTGCGGTCGACGATCTCGTCGAGCAGGGGCTTGATGTGGGAGTCGTCCAGGTTCAGGTCGGGCAGCAGCGCCTTCGTGGTCGTCTCCAAGGTCATCCTGGAGATCGTCAGGCGGTCGACCGACGTCCCCGTGGACTCCATGGACGTCAGGGCGACCTTCTGCAGCACCGCGAGCTTCTCCCCGACCTCGTACACCGTCAGGGACCTGGCACGGCCGAGGTCGGCGTCCCGACCGAGCAGGTGGGTGATGGCCTCCTGGTAGAACGCGGGCCGCGAGGTGGGCAGCCTCCTGCCCGTCTTGGTGAACACCTCGGTGTGCAGGTACGCGATCATCGTCAGCAGCAGCGGGCTGCGGGCCAGGCGCATGAGCGCCGGGTTCTTGCGGAGGCTGCCGAAGATCTCGGCCCTCGCGGTCGCGTCGCCCAGCCCGCGCCAGCTCCCGAGGAACCTGATCACACCCGCGTCGTCGAACTCCGCCACCCGCACGACGTGGGAGAACCGCGGCCCCAGCGGCTGCCCCTGGTAGACCACGTCGCGGCAGGTCACGACGAACTGGCAGTCGCCGTACTCCCTGGCGAAGTCCCGCAGCGCCGCGAACACCCGTTCCTGGTCCGCGCGCCCCACCTCGTCCAAGCCGTCGAACAGCAGGGACAGGGCACCGTCGTCCAGGGCCTGCTGGACCAGTTCGCGGATCCGCCCGCCGCCGCGCGACCTGTCCACCCGCGCCCTCGCCAGCTCCGCGACGATCAGGTCGACCAGGGAGTCGCTGGTGCCGTTGCACCGGTGCAACTCGATCAGGACCGGAACCCGCTCGGACCGGCCGCCGCGCACCCGCTTCGCCCAGGTGAGCATCGAGCTCTTCAGCAGCAGCGACTTGCCCGCGCCCGCGGGACCGATCACCACCGTGCAGGGGTTCTCCCGGATGTTGTCGTAGACGTCCCGGCGCTCACCGTCCAGTTCGTACTGCAACGGGACGTACGTCTCGTTGATGTCGATCACCTGGTCGGCGACGAATCCGACCGGGTGCCGGGTGAAGTCCTGTTCCACCGCGTCCGCGTAGCGCCGGACCAGCCGCCTGCGGAACTTCGCGCCACGCGACAGCGGACGCCTGGACCGGTCGAAGGCGCTGGCGCCGGACTTCTTGAAGAACTCGCCCAGGTACTGCTTGGCCGCCCAGATCAGCGCTGCCACCAGGAGCAGCGCCACCGCCCCGTACGACAGCGGCAGGGTCGTCAGATCAGCGCCAGCGGCCATGCCTGGTCATCGGAGGACCGCCGACACCCGTTACGGGCGGTGCCGGACCGCCACTCTCCGGATTCCACGCCGGTGGGAGAGGTGGTGCGCCTCGGT